>NZ_JBSGFQ010000057.1:0-84959 GCF_053603495.1 Nonomuraea sp. NPDC004186
AGGCTCCCGGTAGACGACCGGGTTGATAGGCCGGAGGTGGAAGCGCGGTAACGTGTGGAGCTGACCGGTACTAATAGGCCGAGGACTTGACCACAAAGCAGACTTTTCTAGTCGTTGCTCGCGTCCATTATGTGATTCTGAGACAGCAAATGGCTGTTTCGCAGAGTTACGGCGGTTATGGCGGGAAGGAAACACCCGGTTACATTCCGAACCCGGAAGTTAAGCTTCTCTGCGCCGATGGTACTGCACTCGGGAGGGTGTGGGAGAGTAGGTCGCCGCCGGACAATCTTTGAGGGGGTTCGACGCCTTGTGCGTCGGACCCCCTTTTTTTGTGCCATCACGGCCCCCGGTCGGGACCGCTGCCGGCGGTCAGTAGGGTTAAGGGGTGGATTATCGTGCGGTAGAACGCGCGATCATGGAGCGCGGCGTCGAGTGGGATTTCGAGCCGACGCTCGACAGGATCGCGGCCCTTCTTGATGTGCTCGGTTCGCCGCAGAGGGCGTACCCGGTCATACACATCGCGGGCACCAACGGAAAGACGAGCACGGCCCGGCTCACCGAGGCTCTGCTCAAGGAGCGCAATCTCAGAGTGGGGCGGTTCACCAGCCCTCATCTGGTGTCGGTGCGCGAGCGGATCACGGTGGACGGCGAGCCGCTGAGCGAGGAGCGGTTCGCGGAGGTCTACGAGGAGATCATCCCGTATGTCGAGCTGACCGACACCCAGGGGCGGCGCATCCAGTTCTTCGAGCTGCTGACCGCCATGGCCTTCGCCGCCTTCGCCGACACCCCGGTCGACGTCGCCGTGATCGAGGCCGGCATGGGCGGGTCCTGGGACGCGACGAACGTGGCCGATGGCCTCGTGTCCGTGATCACGCCCATCTCGCTCGACCACACCGACCGTCTGGGTCCCGACATCCCCAGCATCGCCGGTGAGAAGGCGGGCATCATCAAGCCCGGCTCGACCACCGTGCTCGCCCAGCAGGAGCTGGCCGCGGCCGAGGTGCTCATGCGGCGGGCCGCCGAGGTCGGCGCGGTCGTGGCCCGTGAGGGGCTCGAGTTCGGCGTGCTCAATCGGGAGGTGGCCATCGGCGGGCAGCTGCTCACTCTGCGCGGCCTCAAGGGGGTCTACGACGAGGTCTACCTGCCGCTCTACGGCGCGCACCAGGCGAGCAACGCGGTCTGCGCGCTGGCCGCCGTCGAGGCGCTGACCGGCGGTGACGACCCGCTCGACATCGATCTCGTACGGCAGGCGTTCGCGCAGGCCGCCTCGCCGGGGCGGATGGAGGTCGTGCGGCGGACGCCGACGGTCGTGATCGACGCGGCCCACAACCCGGGCGGCATGCAGGCGACCCTGGAGGGGCTGCACGAGGCGTTCGACTTCGCCAAGGTCGTCGGGGTCCTCGCGGTCATGCGGGACAAGGACGTCGACGCGCTGCTCGAGCTGCTCGAACCGATGCTCGACGAGATCATCGTCACGCGTAACTCCTCGCCCAGGTCCATGTCGCCGGAGGAGCTGGCGTCCCTGGCCGAGCCGCTGTTCGGCGAGGAGCGCGTACACGTGGTCGAGCGGCTCGACGACGCCATCGACCAGGCCATCGGCGTCGCCGACGCCGAGGGCGAGTTCAGCGGCACGGGCGTGTTCATCACCGGGTCGGTCGTGACGGCGGGTGACGCGCGGCAGCTGCTCAAGGCGGATGGTTCGCGATGAATTTCCAGGTGACTCCAGGTATGCGCAGGCTGGGCGCCAGCGTGCTCGGCATGGAGGCCATCGTGGCGGGGCTGATCACGCCCGTGGCGATCACCGTGGGCGGGGTGGCGCCCGCGCTCGCGGTGACCGCCGGCATCGGGCTGGCCGTGCTGTGCGTGGTCGCCGCGGGCCTGCTCAAGCGGCCTTTCGGCTACATCCTCGGCAGCCTCGTACAGGTGCTGGCGATCTGCACGGGCTTCCTCGTGCCGATGATGTTCTTCCTCGGCGCGATCTTCACGGCGCTGTGGATCACGGCGATTATCGTCGCTCGCCGTGTTGAGGGCGCTACTTCCCGCTAAAGTCGGCGCATGACCGTCCCCCCGATTCAGCGGTCGGCCGGGCCCAGGGTCCCATGGCTGCTCGATGTGACGCTCGGGCTGCTTGTCGTTGCCGCCTTGCCGCTGGCGATCGTCACCGTTCCCAATACGCTCTCCGTCGTCGCCAAGCTGCTGCCCGGCGACGTCGACCAGGTCGGGCTGATGCGCACGCACGGGCTCGCCCTGCCCGCGCTGATGCTGACCGTGCCGCTGGCGGCGGTGGTGCTGCGGCGCGTGCAGGTGGTTCACGTGGTGCTGCTGGGGCTGGCCCTGGTGGCCCTGTCCGACGTCGCCGGTGGGTACGCGGGCTCGGAGCTCCTCGCCGGAGTGGTGCGGGTGCTGCGCGGCGTCGGGGCGGGCCTGGTCGTGCCCGCCACGCTGGCGGCCGTCTGGGGCCGGGTGCTGGTGTTGCGGGCGCTGTGGGTGGGCGTGTTCAGCGTGAGCCTGCTCGCGGCCGAGGCGCTGGCGCTGTGGCCGCTCGACAAGGCGAGCAGCTGGAAGGTCACGCTGCAGCCGTACCCGATGCTGACGGGGATCGCGCTGGCCCTGGCGGGCGCGTACCTGCTCATCTGGATCCTGCTCGGGCGGCCTGCCACGCCGATGCTCAACGACGGGGAGCGGAGCCGGCTGCTGCTGGCCGCCGTGCCGGCGGCGGGCATCGCGGTCGTGGCGATCAGCACCGCGACCGAGGGGTGGCGGGCCGTGCCGGTGATCGTGCTGGCGGTGGTCGCCGTGGCAGGGCTGCTGGGGCTGGCCACGATAGGGGCCGCGGAGAGCCGTACGCTGGCGTACTCCATGGTGGCGGTCGGCGTGGTGCTGCTGCCCAGCGCGGCGCAGGTCACGCTGGTGGAGATGGGCGGGCTCGGCGGGCCGGGGCTGCGCGGGCTCTGGGTGCCGTTCGCGGTGGCCGGGCTGCTCGCCGTCGGCGCTGCCGCGGCCGTGCGCCGGTTCGCGCCGGCCCCCGTGCGGTGGCTGGTGCCTTTCGGGTTGCTCGCGATGGTCGTGGGGCTGTGCTCGGTGCGGTTCGTCGTGCCGTCGGCCGACGGGTTGGTGCTGGCGGTGCCGTTCACGCTGCTCGCGGTGGGGGCAGCGGTGGCGTTGACGTCGGCGCTGCAGGAGGTGGGGGTCGGGACAGCCGTCTTCGGGCTCTCGCTGTGCGTCGCGGGGGTGCTGGCGGGGTTCCTGCTCGGTACGGGTGTGCAGATGGCGATGCTGGACGGGGTTTCGTCGGCCCAGGAGCTGGTGGACAGCTTCGTCGGCGCGCTGCACTCGTGGGCCCTGATCGGCGGCTTCCTCGTGGTGCTGGTCATCGTGCTCTCCACCGTGATGGCCCGGCGGGGTGCCGCCAGGCCCGAGGAAACGGCGTCCGCGTCGCCTGCGGAGGGTGCGGAGGATGAGGACGAATCTGCCGGGTCGGTGCCCGCCGTGCCGCCGCAGGGCCAATCGCCCGAGGACACTGCCTCTCCATGACGCCGTTCCGTAGGAAAACGAGGGTGGGGGCGCGGGACGGTAAGCTGAGGCCCAAGCCACGGCGACGCGTTGGCCCGTCCCCCGCGAAGCATCCCGCGGCCGGGCCGGGCGCCCGTGATCGCGATCCTCACTCTGTTCGAAGGAGAACTCCAAGTGTCCGAGCGCACTCTTGTCCTGATCAAGCCCGACGGGGTTAAGCGCGGCCTCATCGGTGACGTGATCGCCCGTGTGGAGCGCAAGGGCCTCAAGGTCGTGGCGATGGACCTGCGCACCCTCGACGCCGACACCGCCAAGTCGCACTACGCCGAGCACTCCGAGCGGCCGTTCTTCGGTGAGCTCGTCGAGTTCATCACGTCGGGGCCGCTCGTGGCCCTGGTCCTCGAGGGCCCGCGCGCCGTCGAGGCGTTCCGCGCGCTGGCCGGCGCCACCGACCCGGTCAAGTCGGCCCCCGGCACGATCCGCGGCGACCACGCCCTCGAGATCGGCGAAAACGTCGTCCACGGCTCCGACTCGCCCGAGTCCGCCGCCAGGGAGATCAAGATCTTCTTCCCTGACCGTTTCTAGGCGATTCGCCTCGCCAATCCGCGCCCGCGCAGCATGTCGCTGCGCGGGCGCGCGTTTTTGTCGGGCGCCTGTCGTAGGGTGGCGAGGTCTTGATGTGCGGGGCTGATTCGTGGGCGTGGCGGGGGCGGGATTTTGTCGGCGCTTCCGCGTACGGTTGGCAGGGTCGATACGTGAGGCCTCGAGCCGATGGGCGTTTTGGATCGTTCCAGCAAGCCTTTGGGTGTTGTGGTGCAATCCGGGCAAAATTGCGGTTGAGGTAGGGGCTGGAGATTTTTGTGGGGCGCGAGGGCTCATTGCGCCCATCGGTGGGTACGTCACGTTACGATTCGAATTCGATCCGTAATCATTCGCGAACGACGTTACGGAGGGCTCCGTTCCCCATGGGCAGCAAGCTCGCGTTTCTCGGCCGTGACATGGCGGTCGACCTGGGCACCGCCAACACGCTGGTCTACGTGCGCGGCCGGGGCATCGTGCTCAACGAGCCCTCAGTCGTAGCGATCAACACCGCCACGGGCAAGATCGTGGCGGTCGGCATCGAGGCCAAGCGGATGATCGGTCGTACGCCTGGCAACATCGTCGCCGTCCGCCCGCTCAAAGACGGCGTGATCGCCGACTTCGATGTGACTGAGCGGATGTTGCGATATTTCATCCAGAGGGTGCACCGACGTCGGCATCTGGCCAAGCCGCGCATCATCATCGCCGTGCCGAGCGGCATCACCAGCGTGGAGCAGCGCGCGGTGAAGGAAGCCGGATACCAGGCAGGCGCCAGGAAGGTCTACATCGTTGAGGAGCCCATGGCCGCCGCCATCGGGGCCGGGCTCCCGGTGCACGAGCCGACCGGAAACATGGTGGTCGACATCGGTGGAGGCACCACCGAGGTGGCGATCATCTCGATGGGCGGCGTGGTCACCAGCCAGTCCATCAGGATCGGCGGCGACGAGCTCGACCAGGCGGTGATCGCGTTCGCCAAGAAGGAATACTCGCTGATGCTCGGCGAGCGCACCGCCGAGGAGATCAAGATCGCCATCGGCTCGGCCGGCCCGACCGGCGAGGAGTCGCACGCGGAGATCCGCGGGCGCGACCTGGTCAGCGGGCTGCCCAAGACCATCGTCGTGTCGAGCGAAGAGGTCAGGAAGGCCATCGAGGAGCCGGTCAACGCCATCGTCGACGCGGTCAAGACCACGCTCGACAAGTGCCCGCCCGAGCTGTCCGGCGACATCATGGACCGCGGCATCGCGCTCACCGGCGGGGGCGCCCTGCTCAAGGGGCTGGACGAGCGCGTCAAGGCCGAGACGGGCATGCCCGTGCACCTGGTCGAAAACGCCCTCGACTCGGTCGCCATCGGCTCCGGCAAGTGCGCCGAGGAGTTCGAGGCGCTCCAGCAGGTCCTGGTGCCGGAGTCGCGGCACTGATGAGAGACTCTCGCCATGCGCGGCTGATCCTGGGCGGGCTGCTGACGGCAGCCCTGATCATCCTGACCGTCGACCATCGCACTGGCAACAGCTCGCCGCTGCGGCCGCTGCGAACGGCGGCGGCTTATGTGTTCGGCACAGCGGAACAGTTCGGCGGGGGGCTGGTGCGCCCCGTCAGCGGGTTCGTCCGCGCTCTTGTGGACGCGCCCGGCGCCCAGGACCGCATCAACGCGCTCAAAGCGGAGAACGCCCAGCTCCGGGCCGGCCTGGTCGCCAGCAAGCTCGACGCGACCCGCTCCAAGGAGCTCAAGCAGCTGCTCGGCCTGTCGGGGTCGGGCGGATACAAGGTGGTCCCGGCCAACGTGGTCGCCCGGCGCGGGCTGCCGGGCTTCGAGGACGCCGTGCAGATCGACGCCGGCACGAGTGACGGCATCCGCACGGAGATGACCGTGCTGAGCGGCGACGGTCTGGTCGGGCGCGTGATCAACGCGGCCCCGCACAGCTCGACGGTGGTGCTCCTCAGCGACCCGGCCTCGGCCGTCGGGGCGCGGCTGGAGGGGGGCAAGGAGATCGGTGTGGTGCACGGGGTGGGGGAGAACGGGCGGCTCGTCCAGTTCCGGCTCCTCGACTCCACGGCCCCGCTGACCAGCGGCGCGCGGATCGTCAGCTTCGGCTCGCAGAACGGCAGCCCGTACGTGCCGGGGGTGCCCATCGGGGTGATCGAGCGGGTGGAGTCGACGCCGGGGGAGCTGACCCGGATCGCGTACGCCCGTCCGTACGCGGATCTTTCTTCGCTGGACGTGGTCGGGGTGGTGGTGGAGGCTCCGAAGCGGGACCCGCGTGACGCGGTGCTGCCCGCCAAGGCGCTGCCTGCCACGGAGGGATCGCGATGATCGGGCGGCGGGCGGTTCCACGGCGCCTGCCGATCAATGGGCACGGTGATCCGGGCGCGCGCGGAAGCGCCGGCTGTCCGGGTGAGAGGTGCGGTGCCGGCGCGTATCTGACCGCGTGGGGCGATGCCGGCACGTATCTGGCTGCGTGCGGCGGGGTTGGGGCGTATCTGGGCGCACGGTGCGGTGCTGGCCGATGTCTTGGCGTGTGGGGTGCTGGTGGGCATGCGGACGTGACATGGCGTGCTGATGGGCATGCAGGCGCGCGGCGCGGTGCCGGCGGGAGCGTAGACGCGAGATGGGGTGCTGGCGGGCGTGTGGGCGCGTGTCAAGGCGGCAGTGGCCGTCTGGAGCGTTCCATCAGGGGTCGGCGCTACGCGTCTCTGAGAGCGCTTGTGGCGGCGTCTGACGAGGGTTGGGCGCGGGCGGTGCGGAGGCCTTCGGGGTGGATCGGCCCGCGAGCGCCGCGCGGAAGCTCGGCTCCGGGGTGGGAGTCGGTGAGGTCGTCGGCTTGGGTGTCGGGCTCGCGTGGGCTCCGGTCGCCGGCCCGGGTCCGGTCGTCGGCGCGGGTCCGAGTGGTCGGCGGTGGCCGATGGGCGTCGGTGGTGGCCGGGGCGGATCGGTGGTGGGTGTCGGTGTCCGCTCGGCTGGATCGCCGGTGGGCGTCGGTGGCGGGTGGGTCGGATCGTTGGTGGCTCGGTTCGCTGGAACGGCTCGAACGACCTGGCCGGGCTCCATCCGGCGGGTCGGGCATGGGGCGGGCGTGCGGGGCGGGGCGGATTGTGAGGGATTCCCGGGAGGGGGCGCGGTGATCGGCGGGTTGTCCGTGTTGTTGGCCTTGCTGGCGCAGGTCATGTTGGTCAACCGATTTCCCCTGCCGGCCGGGGGCTCGCCCGATCTGGTGCTGCTGGCCGTGATCGGTGCGGCGTTGGGGCGGGGCGCGTCGTCCGGGGCGGTGCTCGGGTTCAGCGCTGGGCTGCTCGTCGATGTCATGCCGCCGACCGCGCACCTCGTGGGGCAGTACGCGTTCGTGCTGGCGCTCGTCGGTTACGTGGCCGGGCGTGGCGCGGGTGGGCCGGTCACCACCGTGGTGTTGTGCGTGCTGATGGCGCCGTTGCTGGCGGCGGTCGTGAGCGGGCTGATCGCCGATCCCCGGGTGACGATCTCCACGCTGACCGAGCAGGTGCCCGTCACCATCGTCTACACGCTGGTCGTGTCCCCCATCGTGATCTGGCTGACCACACGGGGCAGGGAGGCGGGGTTCTCGACATGATGCGGATGCGGGCCAGGCTGCTGCTGGTGCAGGTGCTCGTCGTGACGTTGCTGGTCGTGCTGGCCGTGCGCCTGTGGCAGGTGCAGGTGGTGCGCGGGAACGAGTTCGTGACGCGGGCGACGGAGACCAGGACACGGGCCGTGATCGTGCCCGCCGTGCGGGGGCAGATCCTCGACTCGCACGGGCGGCCGTTGGTGCGCAACAAGACCGCGTTGGTCGTGTCCGTGGACCGGACCAGGCTGACCAGGATGAAGGACGGCGGGCTCAAGGTGCTGAGCAAGCTGTCGGCGGTGCTCGGTCGGCCCGTCGCCGATCTGCAGCAGCGCATCACGCCGTGCGGGCCGGGAGTCCGCAAGCCCTGCTGGACGGGATCGCCGTACCAGCCGGTTCCGCTCGACGAGAAGGTGGACACTCGGGAGGCGCTGCAGATCCTCGAGCGGCAGGAGGAGTTTCCCGGGGTGACGGCGGAGATCCACTCCGTCAGGCAGTATCCCGGCGGGCGCGACGGGGCGCAGATGCTCGGCTACCTGCAGCCGGTCACCGAGGCCGAGCTGGAGAAGCGCGAAGGGCTGAAGGCCAGCTTCTCCGGGGTGGACCTGGCGGGGCGTGACGGGCTTGAGTACGTCTACGACGAGGCGCTGCGCGGCAAGTCGGGGCTGCGCAGGGTGCAGGTCGACAGGATGGGCAAGGCGCTCGGCGTCGAGGAGCAGATCACCCCGATTCCCGGCGACCACCTGGTGACCAGCATCGACTCGCGGGTGCAGTCCGTGGTGGAGAAGGCGCTGGCGAAGGCGATGAAGTCCGCGCCGGCGGCTGACGGCGGCGCGGGGGTGGTGCTCGACGCGCGTACGGGACGGGTGGTGGCGCTGGCCAGCGCTCCCGGATACGACCCGGCGGTCTGGGCGGGCGGGATCTCGACGCGCGGATATCAGTGGCTGCTGTCGGATAAATCAGACATGCCGCTCGTGTCCCGGGCGATCAACGGCCAGTTCGCGCCGGGTTCGACGTTCAAGATCTCGTCGGTGTCGGCGATGCTGCGGTCCGGATACCCGCTGAACGGCACGTACGAATGCCCCGGCTCCTACATGGTCGGCGACCGGGCGTTCAGCAACTTCCGCGGCGTTTCGCTCGGCTCGCTCAGCCTGCACACCGCGCTGGTCAAGTCGTGCGACACGATCTTCTACAAAGCCGCGTACGAGCAGTACCTGAAGGACGGCGGGCGCAACCCGAAGAAGGCCACCAAGGAGATCTTCGCCAACACGGCCAGGGCGTTCGGGTTCGGCAGGCCGACCGGGGTGGACCTGCCGGGCGAGTCCTCCGGGCGCATCCCCGACCGGGCGTGGAAGAAGGACCTGTGGAACCGCACCAACGCCGTGAGCTGCGAGCGGTCGCGCAAGGGATACCCGGAGGTCAAGGATCGGGCGCGGGCCGACTTCCTCAAACGGCTCGCTCTGGAGAACTGCACCGAGGGGTTCCTGCTGCGGCCGGGCGACTCGGCCAACTTCTCCATCGGCCAGGGCGACGTGCTGGTGACGCCGAT
This sequence comes from Nonomuraea sp. NPDC004186, assembly GCF_053603495.1. Lineage (NCBI taxonomy): Bacteria > Bacillati > Actinomycetota > Actinomycetes > Streptosporangiales > Streptosporangiaceae > Nonomuraea > Nonomuraea sp. NPDC004186. The sequence continues at coordinate 9,214 of NZ_JBSGFQ010000057.1, forward strand.
GCAGCTCGCGCGAGCGTACATGGCACTGGTGAGCGACGGGAAGCTGCGCAGCCCGCGCATCGGGTGGGCGCAGGTGCGGCCTGACGGCAAGGTCGTCAGGACCATCCCGGTGCCGGTCGTGGGCAAGCTGCCGATCAGCGAGAAGGAACGGCTCTACATCAAGAACGCGCTGAGCCAGGTCCCCTCGGACGGCACCGCGGCGGGGGCCTTCGCCGGGTTTCCGATGGACAAGGTGCGCATCGGCGGCAAGACCGGCACCGCGGAGGTCTGGGGCAAGCAGGACACCTCGTGGTTCGCGTCATTCGCGCCCACGAAGAATCCGCAGTACGTGGTCGTGGTCATGGTCTCGCAGGGTGGCATGGGCGCGCAGACGGCGGCGCCTGCCGTGCGGGAGATCTACGAAGGGATCTACGGCATCAAGCGGCCTCCCGCCGTGCCCGGTGGGAAGCTCACGACGAGGTTGCCCAGCTTCTCGCCCGACGGAACGGTGGCCGGAGGATGAGCGCCCAGAGCCTGGAGCCGGGCACGGGCGGTCGGACGGTCGGCACCGGCACCGGCACCGGCACCGCCGCCGGCGGTGGTCGTGGGAGTCGGTCGGTGGTGAGTGGTGGTCGCGGGGGCCGGCGTGTGGCGGGTGGTGGCCGGAGACGTTGGTTGGCGGTGGAGGATCGCCGTGGGGGCTGGCCCGTCGCGGGCGGTGCGGGCCGGGGTCGGCTGGTGGGCGGCGCGCGCAGGGGTTGGACCGTGCGCAGGGGTTGGCCCGTGGTGGGCGGTGGGCGGAGCGGGGTTCGGCGGCCGGGTGGTGGGACGGCGGGCCGGTGGGTGGTCGGCCACGTGCCCGGAGGCGTGATCGGCTGTGCGGGCCGGTGGGTGGTCGGTCGTGAGGGCGGTGGGCTGATCCGGCGTGCGGGCCGGTGGGTGGTCGGCCGTGAGACCGGAGGGCTGATCCGCTGTGCGGGCGGGCAGGTGGTCGGCCGTGAGACCGGAGGGGTGGTCGGCTGCGCTGGCCGGTGGGTGGGCGGTCGCGTGGTCGGAGGGGTGGTCGGCTGGGCGGCCGGGTGGGTGATCGGCTGTGTGGTCGGGTGGGTGACTGGCCGCGTGGTCGGGTGGATGGTCGCTGGGATGGAGGTGCGGAGGTGATCGATCGATCGGTGGCCGTCCGGCGGCCGTCGCTGTTCCGCCGAGTCGCCGGCGAGAACTCGACGGTGCGCAGGCTGGATGCCCTGATGCTGGTCGCGGTGGCCGGGCTGTGCGTGATCGGCACGCTGCTCGTCTGGTCGTCCACCAGGACCTGGGCCCCGGGCTCGACGGGGCTGGTCAAGAAGCACGTCTTCAACGAGATGATCGGGATCATCCTGTGCGCGATCGTGGCGACGGTCGACCATCGCGCGATGCGGGCGTACGCGCCGCTGGTGTTCCTGGTGTCGCTGATAGGGCTGGGGCTGGTCATCACGCCGCTGGGTGCGACGATCAACGGGTCGCACTCGTGGATCCTGCTCGGTGGCGGGTTCGCGGTGCAGCCGTCGGAGTTCGCCAAGGTCGGGCTGCTGCTGATCATCGCGATGCTGCTCGCGCAGCCGGCCGAGGGCAGTGATCGGCCGCGCGCGCTGGACATATGGCTGGCGCTCCTCGCCTCGGGGGTCACGATGGGGCTGGTGATGCTCCAGCCGGACCTCGGGACGGCGCTGGTGCTGGCGGTGATCACGGCCGCCGGGCTGATCATCGCGGGGGTGCGCAAACGGTGGATCGCGGCGCTGACGCTGGTGGCGGCCGGCGGGGTGTTCTCGGTGTTCTACTTCCAGCTGCTCGAGCCGTACCAGGTGGCCCGGTTTACGGCGTTCGTCGATCCGAGCGTCGATCCACGCGGGGTGGGCTACAACAGCACGCAGTCGATGATCGCGATCGGCTCCGGGCAACTCCTGGGAAAGGGGCTGCTGGGGGGCGGGCAGACGACCGGGCGGTTCGTGCCCGAGCAGCACACCGACTTCATCTTCACGGTGGCGGGGGAGGAGTTCGGGTTCCTCGGGTCGGTCACGGTGGTGCTGCTGCTCGGGGTGGTGCTGCTGCGCGGGCTGAAGATCGCCAGGCAGTGCGACGACAGGTTCGGGACGCTGGTAGCGGGCACGATCGTGTGCTGGTTCGCGTTCCAGACGTTCATCAATGTGGGCATGACGATCGGGATCATGCCGATCACGGGGCTTCCGCTGCCGTTCGTGTCGTATGGCGGAACGGCCACGTTCGCGAATCTCATTGCGATTGGGCTTCTCCAAGCCATCAGGGTGCGAAGACAGTCGTTTAATTAGAGACATGTTCTTGGCCTATTGCGATGAGTGCGAGGAGCGCTTTCTGCTGCCCGCGAACCACGTCGTCGGCGTGCACAATCTGGCGAGCGGCGTGATCGCCGTCGAGCTGACCTGCTACGAAGGGCACCGCCTCCTGGTGCTCATCGGCAACGACATCGACATCCCTGGACCTGCCACCGTCTGAGCGCCGCTACCCTGGACCGTATGTCTGTCGAGTCGGTGTTCCCCCGCCTGGAAGCGCTACTGCCCAAGGTGCAGAAGCCCATCCAGTACGTCGGGGGTGAGCTCAACTCGACCGTCAAGGACTGGGACTCCGCCGACGTGCGGTGGGCGCTGATGTACCCGGACGCCTACGAGGTCGGGCTGCCCAACCAGGGTGTGGCGATCCTCTACGAGATCCTCAACGAGCTGCCCGCCACGCTGGCCGAGCGCACCTACGCGGTGTGGCCGGATCTCGAGGCGCTCATGCGGGCCGAGGGCGTCCCGCAGTTCACGGTCGACGCGCACCGGCCGGTGCGCGCCTTCGACGTGCTCGGCGTGTCCTTCTCGACCGAGCTGGGCTACACCAACATGCTCAACGCGCTCGATCTGGCGGGCATCCCGCTGCTGGCCGTGGACCGGGGTGAGGACGACCCGATCGTGCTCGCCGGCGGCCACGCGGCCTTCAACCCGGAGCCGATCGCCGACTTCCTCGACGCGGCCGTGCTCGGCGACGGAGAGCAGATCTCCATCGCCATCTCCGAGGTCATCCGCGAGTGGAAGGCCGAGGGCAGACCCGGCGGGCGGGACGAGCTGCTCATGCGGCTCGCCGAGTCCGGCGGGGTATATATCCCGAAATTTTACGATGTGGACTACCACCCGGACGGTCGCATCAAGCGCGTCGCCCCCAACAGGGCCGACGTGCCGTGGCGGGTGCACAAGCACACCGTGATGGACCTCGACGAGTGGCCCTACCCGAAGAAGCCGCTGGTCCCGCTGGCCGAGACCGTGCACGAGCGGTTCAGCGTGGAGATCTTCCGCGGCTGCACCCGTGGCTGCAGGTTCTGCCAGGCGGGCATGATCACGCGCCCGGTGCGGGAGCGCTCGATCACCACCATCGGGGCGATGGTCGAAAACGGCATCAAGGAGTCCGGCTTCAACGAGGTCGGTCTGCTGTCGCTGTCGTCGGCCGACCACTCCGAGATCGGTGACGTCGCCAAGGGCCTGGCCGACCGCTACGAGGGCACCAACACCTCGCTCTCGCTGCCGTCCACCAGGGTCGACGCGTTCAACATCGACCTGGCCAACGAGTTCTCCAGGAACGGCAGGCGTTCCGGCCTGACGTTCGCGCCGGAGGGCGGCTCCGAGCGCATGCGCAAGGTGATCAACAAGATGGTCACCGAGGAAGACCTGATCCGCACCGTCACCACGGCCTATTCGCAGGGGTGGCGGCAGGTCAAGCTCTACTTCATGTGCGGCCTGCCCACCGAGCAGGACGAGGACGTGCTGGGCATCGCCGACCTGGCCAAGAAGGTCATCCAGGCGGGCCGCGAGGCGACCGGCAGCCGCGACATCCGCTGCACGGTCTCCATCGGCGGCTTCGTGCCCAAGCCGCACACGCCGTTCCAGTGGGCCGGGCAGGCCGACCACGAGACCGTCGACCGACGGCTCAAGCAGCTGCGCGACTCGCTCAGAGGCGACAAGCAGTACGGCAGAGCCATCGGCTTCCGCTACCACGACGGCAAGCCCTCGATCGTGGAGGGCCTGCTCTCGCGCGGCGACCGCAGGGTCGGCGCCGTGATCCGCGCCGTCTGGGAGGACGGCGGCAGGTTCGACGGCTGGAGCGAGCACTTCTCCTACGAGCGCTGGATGGCGGCCGCCGAGAAGGCGGGCGTCGACGTCGACTGGTACACCACGCGCGAGCGGGCGGAGAACGAGGTCCTGCCATGGGACCACCTCGACGCCGGGCTCGACCGCGAGTGGCTCTGGCAGGACTGGCAGGAGGCCGTCTCCGGCGGCGAGGTCGAAGACTGCCGCTGGACTCCTTGCTACGACTGCGGCGTCTGCCCGACGATGGGCACGGAAATTCAGATCGGCCCCACGGGGCGAAAACTCCTTCCTCTTACGGTGGTCTAGCGCGCTCAGTGGGCAGCCGGTGCCTCGGCGTACACGTACACGCGCCAGGGCGGCTTATCCTGAGACGAAGGAACTCTTACAAGGGAAGGACGACAAGCTCTGAAACCTGTTCCCGAAGGGCCTCCGCCCGCGCCCACGGTGCAGCGCCTTCGCGTGCGCTACGCCAAGCGCGGCCGCCTGCGCTTCACCAGCCACCGCGACATTTCGCGGGCCGTTGAGAGAGCGGTTCGCCGTGCCGGCATACCGGTGGCCTACAGCGCAGGTTTCTCGCCCCACCCGAAGATCTCCTACGCGGGCGCGGCGCCGACCGGCGTCGCCAGCGAAGCCGAATATCTCGAGATCGGTGTCACCACGCCGTGCGATCCCGAGCAGGTGAGACAGGACCTGGACGGGTCGCTGCCGCCGGGGCTCGATGTGCTCGACGTTGTGACAGCGGGCCCGGGTGGGCTGGCTGACCGCTTGGAGGTCTCCGACTGGGAGGTGCGGCTGCCCGGTGCCGATCGCGAGCTCGCCGAGGTGGCGGCGGAGAAGTTTCTCGCGGCAGGCGCTGTGGAGGTCGAACGCCTCACCAAGAAGGGCCCCCGTCGCTTCGATGCGCGGGAGGCCGTCCTGGGGCTCACGGTGTCCGAGGGAACAGACAGAACTGCAGCTCAGGTGCTCGGAGGGCCGTGTGTCATACTGCGCATGGTTGTTCGGCACATGACGCCTGCCGTTCGACCCGACGATGTGCTCACAGGGCTGCGCCTTGTGGCCGACTTCGCGCCGCCGGTTCCCCCCGAGGTGACCAGGCTGGCGCAGGGGCCGCTCGACGTCAGCACTGGTGCGCTTGCCGATCCGCTCGACCTGGACCGCGACACCACGCGCGGCGGCGAGGCGGGACCGGCGAGTGAGCACGTCGCCGGTTGAGGAGGTGCCCCGCGCGAGCGGGGCACGACCGCTGACAGGACTTGGCGCCGACACCCCCACCTCGGGGGCGTTGGCGGACAACGAGACACGAGGGCTCCTGCGCGGCGCGGCGACGCGCCCGGGAGCTGACGGGAGAGCGCCCGCATGCTCGAGAACGAGCCCAACGCCGGGGCCATTGGCCCCGACGGGGAGACAATTGAACAGCCAGAGGTGACCCCACGTCGCCGCTCCGCCAGCCGCCCGGCGGGTCCGCCGCCGGAGCCGGAGGAGCCTGCCCACGTTCCGGTCACCACTGCGGCGGCGCAGACCGCGCCGTCGGTGGCTGACGTACAACCGGTGCAGAGCACCGCCGCGCAGCGCGCGGCGGGAGAGCCCGCGCCTCAGATCCGCACCGCCGCGCCCGAGCCGGAGGCCGCTGCGGCGACCGCGCCGGAGAGCCCGGTCGAGGCGGCCGTGGCCGGGACCGTTGCCGAGGCCGTCGCCGAGGAGAAGCCCAAGAGGACCACGCGGACCCGGTCCACCGCCACGACGACGCGGCGCCGTACGACGAAGAAGGCCGCCGAGGCCGAAGCCGAGGCTGCCCCCGTGGTGGAGGAGCCGCCCGCTGAGGCCGCCGAGCCGGTGAAGCGGCGCAGGACGCGCAAGAAGGTGGAAGAGCCCGTCGAGGAGGCCGTCGCAGGCGCTGTGGGGGCGGTGGCCGACTCCGAGAAGGCCGCCGCGAGCGAGGGCCTGGCCGGCAAGGCCGCGACGACGGAGCCGACCGCCGAGGCGGCGCCCGCCGGTGGCGCCCAGGCGACCGCCGAGGCTGTGCGTGCCGGTGGTGTCCAGGCGGCCGCCGAGGATGAGGACATCCTTGAGAGCCTGCCCGACAACGAGCCCCTCGACGACGAGCCCGCGGGCGAGGACCTCGACGAGGAGCCCGCACGGGCGAGCCTGCTGTCCGACCCGTTCGGGTTCGCCGCGCGCACGCCGGCCGAGCCCGGCACCGCGTTCCAGCGGCCGGCGGCCATCTTCGCGCCGCTGTTCCAGGCACCCGACCCCAGCCAGGCCAAGCCCGCCGTCACCCGGCGGGCCGAGGCGCCGCAGCCCGCTCCCGAGCCCGAGGAGGTCGAGGAGCCGGTCGACGAGTCCGCGGTAGAGGACGAGACCGACCTCGACACCTCCGACGAGCAGGAGGAGGAAGAGGGCGCGGGCCGTCGCCGCCGTCGCAGGCGAGGCGGCCGGGGCCGCGGCAAGTCGCGCGAGCGTGACGAGGGTGAGGAAGGCGACGAGCAGGACGAGGAGGCCGAGGAGGAGCAGGCCGAGGAGGGCGCCGCTCACGACGAGGAGTCCTCGACCTCGCGTCGCCGCCGCCGCCGTCGCCGCCGGGGCTCCGAGGAGGGAGCCGAGCCGGCCAGCGACGACCCGCCGAACACGGTGGTGCGCATCCGCGCGCCGCGTGCGGGCCGCAGCAGCGGGCTGGAAACCGCGACCGACGGTGTGCAGAGCGTGCGCGGCTCCACCCGCCTCGAGGCCAAGAAGCAGCGCCGCCGCGAGGGGCGCGAGCTGGGCCGCAGGCGTCCGCCGATCATCACGGAGTCGGAGTTCCTGGCCCGCCGCGAGTCCGTCGACCGGATGATGGTGGTGCGCCGCCAGGGCGACCGTACGCAGATCGCGGTCCTGGAGGACGGCGTGCTCGTCGAGCACTACGTCAACCGCGAGGCCAGCCAGTCCTACGTCGGCAACGTCTACCTCGGCAAGGTCCAGAACGTGCTGCCCTCGATGGAGGCGGCGTTCGTGGACATCGGCAAGGGTCGCAACGCCGTCCTGTACGCCGGTGAGGTCAACTTCGACACCGCCGGGCTGGAGGGCCAGCCCAAGCGCATCGAGGCGGCGCTGAAGTCGGGCCAGTCGGTGCTCGTACAGGTCACCAAGGACCCGATCGGGCACAAGGGCGCCCGGCTCACGTCCCAGATCAGCCTGCCCGGGCGATACCTCGTCTACGTGCCGGACGGGTCGATGACCGGCATCAGCCGCAAGCTGCCCGACAAGGAGCGCACGCGGCTCAAGAGCATCCTGAAGAAGGTCATGCCGGAGAACGCCGGCGTGATCGTGCGTACCGCCGCGGAGGGCGCCTCCGAGGACGAGCTGGCGCGTGACGTGGCCCGCCTGTCCGCCCAGTGGGAGAGCATCCAGAAGAAGGCCAAGTCGGCCAGCCCGCCCGAGCTGCTGTCCGCGGAGCCCGATCTCACGATCCGGGTCGTGCGCGACGTCTTCAACGAGGACTTCACCTCGCTGATCGTGCAGGGCGCCGACGCCTGGGACACGGTGGACGACTACGTCAAGTACGTCGCGCCGCACCTGGGAGAGCGCCTGGCGCGGTGGGACGGCGACCAGGGTGACGTGTTCGAGCACTACCGGATCGACGAGCAGCTCGGCAAGGCGCTCGAGCGCAAGGTCTGGCTGCCCAGCGGCGGCTCGCTGGTGATCGACCGTACCGAGGCGATGACCGTCGTCGACGTCAACACCGGCAAGTTCACCGGGCAGGGCGGCAACCTCGAGGAGACCGTCACCCGGAACAACCTCGAGGCGGCCGAGGAGATCGTGCGCCAGCTCAGGCTGCGCGACATCGGCGGCATCATCGTGATCGACTTCATCGACATGGTGCTGGAGTCCAACCGCGACCTGGTGCTGCGGCGGCTGCTGGAGTGCCTGGCCCGCGACAGGACCAAGCACCAGGTGGCCGAGGTCACCTCGCTGGGTCTGGTCCAGATGACGCGTAAGCGGGTCGGACAGGGGCTGCTGGAGGCCTTCTCCACGCCGTGCGAGTGCTGCAACGGGCGTGGCCTGCTCGTCTCCACGGAGCCGGTCGAGCCCAAGCCCGAGCCGCGCGGCACGCAGGGGAAGATGGCCATCGAGAAGGCGGTCTCCGACAAGGTTTCCGCGGCCAAGGACACCTCGAGCCGTGATACGGTGACCGGTGCGCTTGAAGACGTCCCGACTGAGGACGACCAGGCCAGCCAGACTTCCGGCAGAGGGCGGCGACGCTCGCGCCGAGCCAAGTCGGCCGAGTAGTTCTCGGCAGGCTTCCGACGTTCCGTCCGGTTCGCCTAGGGGACCGTTAATCCGGTACCCTGGTGTATCGGTGCGTCAGGTGACGTGCCCTGTTGGCGCGCTTACTCGGTTCGTCGGTTTGAGACAGGCCGAATGACAGGCGCAGCATTCGGCGGCCGCCTCTCGATGAGGCGGCTGATGTACGAGACAACAGTGAGTCAGAAGGGTTCCGCGGTGTACGCGATCGTTCGTTGCGGCGGCAGGCAGCAGAAGGTCTCCGTCGGTGACGTCCTCGAGGTGGACAAGGTCGCCGGCGAGGTCGGCTCTTCGGTTTCGCTGCCGACGGTGCTCGTCGTCAACGACGGCGATGTGACCACGGAGGCGGGCAAGTTCACGGTCAGCGCCGAGATCCTCGGCGAGACCAAGGGCCCGAAGATCCGGATCCTCAAGTACAAGAACAAGACCGGTTACAAGAAGCGCCAGGGTCACCGTCAGCGGTACACCCAGGTGAAGATCACCGGTATCGAGCAGGCCTGAACGGGAGTTTGAGAGATGGCACACAAGAAGGGCGCGTCGTCCACCCGGAACGGTCGTGACTCCAACGCTCAGCGCCTGGGCGTCAAGCGCTTCGGCGGCCAGCTGGTCAACGCGGGCGAGATCATCGTCCGTCAGCGTGGCACCCACTTCCACCCCGGCGACAACGTGGGGCGTGGCGGCGACGACACGCTGTTCGCGCTGGCGGCCGGGCACGTGCAGTTCGGTGTCAAGCGCGGCCGTCGGGCCGTGAGCATCGTTCCCGTCGCGGAGTAGGGGTTCTTCCTCTCCGTAGACCTTGGGTTTTCTTGCCAAAGGGGTGGATCGCGGTGTCGATCCGCCCCTTTGCTTTTGGCTGACTTCCGCCGGTGGGCGGTGTGTGGAGGAGTACAGAGTGCCGGACTTTGTGGACCAGGTGGTCCTTCATATCGGTGCCGGTGACGGGGGAAACGGGTGCGCCTCCATCCACCGGGAGAAGTTCAAGCCGCTCGGCGGCCCGGACGGCGGCAACGGCGGCCGGGGCGGTGACGTCATCCTCGAGGTCGACCCCAACACGGCGACGCTGCTCGAATACCACCGCCGGCCGCACCGCAAGGCCGAGAACGGCAAGCAGGGGCAGGGCTCCAACCGGGACGGGGCCAACGGGCCGGACGTGATCCTGCCGGTGCCCAACGGCACCGTGGTGAAGAACGCCTCCACGGGTGAGGTGCTGGTCGACCTCGTGGGCGTCGGCACGCGGTACGTCATCGCCGAGGGCGGGCACGGCGGCCTGGGTAACGCCGCCCTCGCCACGACCAGGCGGAAGGCGCCCGGGTTCGCGCTGCTCGGGGAGCCCGGGGACGCGCTCGACGTCATGCTGGAGCTCAAGAGCGTGGCGGACGTGGCGCTGGTCGGGTTCCCGAGCGCCGGCAAGTCCTCGCTGATCGCCGCCCTGAGCGCGGCCAAGCCCAAGATCGCGGATTACCCGTTCACGACCCTGATCCCCAATCTGGGGGTGGTGACCGCGGGGGAGACCGTGTTCACCGTCGCCGACGTGCCCGGTCTGATCCCCGGGGCCTCGCAGGGGAAGGGGCTCGGGCACGAGTTCCTGCGGCACGTCGAGCGGTGCGACATGCTCGTGCACGTCATCGACTGCGCCACCATGGAGCCTGGACGCGACCCGATCACGGACTACGAGGTCATCGAGTCGGAGCTGCACGCGTACGGGAAGCTGGAGGACCGGCCCCGGCTGGTCGTGCTGAACAAGGCGGACGTGCCCGACGCGCGGGAGCTGGCCGAGCTGGTCAGGCCCGAGTTCGAGGCGCGGGGGCTGCGGGTGTTCACGATCTCCGCCGCCACGCATGACGGGCTGCGGGAGCTCACGTACGCGATGGGCGAGTGGGTCGCCGCGGCCAGGGCCCAGAAGCCGGTCGAGGAGCCCACCAGGCTGGTCATCAGGCCCAAGCAGCTCGGCGAGACCGGGTTCCGGGTGCGGCGGGTCAACGAGAACCTGTTCCAGATCACCGGTGAGAAGCCGGAGCGGTGGATCAGGCAGACGGACTTCACCAATGACGAGGCCGTGGGCTACCTCGCCGACCGGCTCGAACGGCTCGGCGTGGAGGCGGAGCTGGCCAAGGCCGGCGCCACCGCCGGCGCCGAGGTGGTCATCGGGTCGATGGAGGGCGGCTACGTCTTCGACTGGCAGCCCACGCTCAGCGCCGAGTCCGTACGGCAGGGCCCGCGAGGGTCCGACAACCGCCTCTGACAGAAGCGCCACGGGCGCAGGACGGCTTCGGCGTCGATGACCTGAGCGCCGGGCCGACCGGCGTCGACCGTCCCTGAACTGCGGCGCGTGGAGGTGGCCGTCGTCATGCGCCGGGCCGCCCGAGTGGCGGGCAGGTCTTCGGGCCGTATCCCGCCGGGCTCCGGGAGCGAAGGGCTCTCGGGGCTCGGATAGGCTGCCAGACGTGCGGGAACAGATCAGCTCAGCGTCGAAGGTCGTTGTCAAGGTCGGCTCCTCCTCGCTCACCACCCCCCAGGGCACGATCGACGTCGATCGGGTCGACGCCCTTGTGGACGTGCTGGCGGCGCGGCGCCGTACGGGGACCCAGATCGTCCTGGTCTCCTCCGGGGCGATCGCGGCGGGCCTCGGCCCGCTCGGGCTGACCGCGCGACCACGCGACCTGGCCACCCAGCAGGCGGCGGCGTCCGTCGGGCAGGGTGTGCTCGTCGCCCGCTACACCTCCTCCTTCGCCCGCTACTCCCTGCGCGTGGGCCAGGTGCTGCTGACCGCCGACGACATGATGCGGCGCGCCCACCACGCCAACGCCCAGCGCACGCTCGCGCGCCTGCTGGAGCTGGGCATCGTGCCCATCGTCAACGAGAACGACACCGTGGCCACCGACGAGATCCGCTTCGGCGACAACGACCGGCTGGCGGCCCTGGTGGCGCACCTGATCCACGCCGACGCGCTCGTCCTGCTGTCGGACGTCGACGCCCTGTACGACGGCCCGCCCAGCCGCAGCGGCTCCCAGCGCCTGTCGGAGATCCGCGGGCCGGAAGACCTGGTCGGCGTCGAGCTCGGGAAGAACGGCGCGGCGGTGGGCACCGGCGGCATGGTGACCAAGGTGCAGGCCGCCAGGATCGCCACGGGGGCGGGCGTTCCCGTGGTCCTCACGGCGGCCGCTCACGCCGCCCAGGCGCTCGGTGGAGCCGATGTCGGCACCTACTTCCACCCAGGGGGCCGCCATCCCGGCACGCGGCTGCTGTGGCTCGCGCACGCCACCACCGGGCGCGGCCGCCTCCACCTCGACCAGGGGGCGGTGGAGGCCATCGTGGGGCGGCGCAAGTCGCTGCTGCCCGCGGGGGTGACGTCGGTGGAGGGTGAGTTCGCGGCGGGCGATCCGGTGGATCTGTGCGGGCCTCAGGGGCTCGTGGTGGCTCGCGGGCTGGTCAACTTCGACGCCACCGAGATCCCGGGCCTGCTCGGCCGCTCCACCAGGGAGCTGGCCAGCGCGCTCGGTCCGGAATATGAGCGTGAGCTGATCCACCGTGACGACATCGTCATACTGGAAGCTCACAACTAGTCCCCATCCCTAGGGCGACGAGCGTGCTGGGAACGTAGGGAGCGGAGCGTAGCCATGAGCACAGAGTTCTTGAAGGTCGCCCAGGCGGCGCGAGAGGCCGCCGCCGAGCTGGCCCCGCTGCCGCGGGCGCCGAAGGACCGGGCGCTGCGTGCCGTGGCCGACGCCCTGGTCGCGCACGCGGCGGAGATCGTCGAGGCCAACGCCAAGGACGTCGAGCAGGCCAGGGCGCAGGGTACGTCCGAGGCGATGATCGACCGGCTGCGGCTCGACGAGGCCAGGGTCGGCGCCATAGCCGAGGCCGTGCGCCAGGTGGCCGACCTGCCCGACCCGGTCGGCGAGGTCGTCCGCGGCGCCACCCTGCCCAACGGGCTGGAGCTGCGCCAGCTCAGGGTGCCGCTCGGCGTCATCGGCATCATCTACGAGGGTCGCCCCAACGTCACCGTCGACGCCGCCGCGCTCTGCCTCAAGAGCGGAAACGCGGTGCTGCTCAGGGGCTCCTCCAGCGCCTACTCCTCCAACACGGCCCTGGTGAAGGTCATGCAGGACGCGCTGGAGGGCACCGAGGTGCCCGCCGGAGCCGTCCAGCTCGTGCCGGGGCAGACCCGCGACTCGGTCAAGGAGCTCATGCGCGCCCGCGGCCTGGTCGACGTGCTGATCCCGCGCGGCGGCGCCTCGCTGATCAACTCGGTGGTGGAGGAGTCCACGGTGCCGGTGATCGAGACCGGCGTCGGCAACTGCCACGTCTACGTGGACGCCGAGGCCGACGTCGACCTGGCCGTGCAGATCCTGGTCAACGCCAAGGCGCAGCGGCCGTCGGTGTGCAACGCGGCCGAGACGTTCCTCGTCCACGAGGACGTCGCCGACGCGTTCGTGCCGCGGGCGCTGGCGGCGCTCGCCGAGGCGGGCGTGACCGTGCACGGGGACGAGCGCATCGCCGGGCACGGCTCGGGCGTCGTGCCCGTCACCGAGGACGACTTCTACGCCGAATACCTCTCGCTCGACATCGCCGCCGCGGTCGTCGGCTCGCTGGAGGAGGCGGTGGCCCACATCAGGAAGTACGGCTCCGGCCACACCGACGCCATCGTCACCAGGTCGCAGCGGGCGGCGCGCAGGTTCGTGGCCCTGGTCGACTCGGCGGCCGTGGCGGTCAACGCCTCGACGAGGTTCACCGACGGCGGGGAGTTCGGGTTCGGGGCGGAGATCGGCATCTCCACGCAGAAGCTCCACGCGCGCGGCCCGATGGGGCTGCCCGAGCTCACCTCCACCAAGTGGATCTACACCGGTGAGGGGCATTTGCGCACGTCAGAGGGCACGGTGGTGGCCGGTTGATCGGCGTGTCGGCCTGACCGGCGCCGTGGAGCGCAGGTTGACTGAGAGGCATGGAGATTGTCATCGCCCTCGTCTTCTCGGCTGCCGTGCTGTTCGGCGCCGACCGGTTGCTGCTCTGGCTCGAGAGCCGCGGACACGTCCACTGGCGCAGGAAGGGGCGCAGGCAGCTGTCGGACGAGCCCACGGCCCGGCTCGACAGCATGCTCTCCGACCACACTCGCCGATAATCCTTCGGCGTGCCTCAAGCGCCGACAGGGGTCCCAGCGCTAAGGTTAGGTCCCTTATGGGCGGGCCGGGCGGGGAGAGACGGTGAGCAAGCTCGGCAAGATCGGGCCGTACACCCTGGTCGAGCGGCTCGGTCGCGGCGGCATGGGCGAGGTCTACCTCGCGACCACCCGCCGGGGCGAGAGCGTCGCTCTCAAGGTCCTGCACGACCTGGCCGAGGATGAGACCTCCCGCGTCCGGCTGGAGCGCGAGGTCCGGGCGCTGCGCAGGGTCGAGAGCCCGTACGTGGCCAAGGTGCTCGACGCCGACCTGAGCTGTGCCCGCCCGTACCTGGTCATGGAGTACATCGAGGGCGCCACGCTCCTCGACCGCGTCCGCCAGAACGGCGCACTCGATGTCGGCGACCTCGTGGACCTGGCCCAGGGCATCGCCGCGGCCCTGGCGATCATTCACGCGGCCGGGGTCGTGCACCGGGACCTCAAGCCGGGCAACATCATCATGGGCTCCGAAGGGCCCGTGCTCATCGACTTCGGCATCGCGCAGGTGCTCGACGCGACCCGGCTCACCATGACCGGCACGTTCCTCGGCACGCCCGGCTACACCGCGCCGGAGATCTTCGCCGACGAGCAGGTCGACTCGCCCGCCGACGTGCACGCCTGGGCGGCGACGGTGGCGTTCGCGGCGACGGGGCGGCCGACGTTCGGGCGGGGGACGGCCGAGGCGCAGATGTACGCGGTGCTGAACGGGCAGGCCGACCTCAAGGGCGTGCCCGTGGAGCTGCTGCCGCTGGTACGCGCCGCGCTCAACAGGGAACCGGGCAAGCGCCCCACGGCGGCGTTGCTGGCCGATCGGCTGTCGCGGCTGGCCAGAGCCACCAGCGCGGCCGAGCCGGAACCCGCTGCCGGGTCCTCGGAGGAGGCCAAGACAGGCCGCGCCACCCCTGAGGAGAAATCCGCTCGGAGTCGGGCGAACACGGATAGTAAGGTTCCCGCACCGCGTACCCGTGCGAACCCCGACACGAAGGGCTCGCCGGTCCGCGCCGACGGCAAGGGCGCCGCGGCGCGCAGCCGTACCGGCACGGATGGGAAGGGCGCCGCGGTCCGCAGCCGCACGGAGGTGCCCGCGCCGCGCGGGCGCACGGGCGCGGCGGACGGGAAGTCCGCTCTCGCGCGCTCCAAGATGACCGCGCCGCGCCAGCGTGCGGCGGCGGCCGTCCGGAGCCGGCCTCAGGTGCGCAGGAAGGCCGGGCTCAGAGCGGAGTCGACCACCACGCTGCCCGCGGGCAACGGCGCTCTGCTGATGCTGGCCGTGCTCGCGGTGCCGTGCGTGGTGACCTCGGTGATCTGGCCGATCGCCTCCATCGCGATCACCACGGTGTTCGTGGTGCTGACCAGGACGCTCTGGATGAGCCACTGGCTGGTCAGAAACCGCAGCTCGCGGCGTACGCGGGTGGCGCTGCGCGTGCTGCTCTTCCCGGTCGCCCTGGTCGGGGCGGCCGCCACCGCCGGCGTGTGGCCGGGCGTGCCGGTCGCGCTGGCGTCGGGCGGCGCGCTCTGGGTGACCGGCGGCGGAGTGATCGACTCCGACTGGTGGCAGCAGCCCGCGCCCGTGACGGTGGCGGGCGTGGTGTTCGGGATGCTGTGCGGTGGTTTCGCCGGGCGCGAGATCGAGCGGATCGGGCATCGGCTGCCCGATCTGCGCAGGGAGGGGCTGCGCGCACTGGCCGTGCTGGGCGGGTTCGTCGCCCTGTGCGCGGCCGCCGTGCGCGCTATCGCTCTCCTGCTCTGACCTGCCGCTCTCCAAGGCAGGCCGAAGCTGCCCCTCGGGGTTCGGAACCCGCCGCTCGTCGCCGATCGCGGTGGGTTTCGCGGCCGATCAAGCTGATCGGCCGCGTACGGCGGTGCGGCCGGTCAGCCCTGGCCGCCGTCGCGGCGCGAGAAGCGGTTGAAGATGCGCTCGCCCGCGTTGACCGCGCCCTCGGCCACGTCGCGCAGGACGCCGATGAACGGGTCCTGCGACTGGGACCAGGACGCGCGGTAGGACTCGGCCGCGGCCTTGATCTCGTCGGTCACTCGTGCGTTGGGGTCGTCCTCCCTGCGCGGGTAGTCCCCGCCCAGGATGCGCTCGTACTCGCCGCTACGCTGCCACTTGTCCAGCTCGGCCACGCGAACCACCGCGAACGGGTGGGTCGTGCCGAGCAGGTTGAGCACCTTGAGGAAGCCGTCGCGAAGGTCGCCCGCGGTGTCGTATTCCTGGTACTGCTCCAGGAATGCCTCGATGTTCATCTCGTGGGTGTAGTCGCCGCCGGCGAGCTTCATCAGCGCCCTCTTGGCCGCCTCGGGGTCCTGGCCGACGAGCAGGCCGCCGCGGTCGGAGGACAGCTCCGACTTGCGGTACCACTCCTCCAGGCCCGCGACGATCGCGCGCAGGCCGATGTAGCCGAGCGGGATCCAGGCGACGCGGGTGGCGAGGCGGGTGAGGATGTCGAGCATCGTCCGGTAGACCGCGTGTCCCGACAGGATGTGGGCGGTCTCGTGGCCGATGACGAAGCGCTGCTCCTCCTCGTTCATGAGGTTGAGCAGGCCGGTGGTCACGACGATGAACGGGTCGTCGAAGCCGATGGCCTTGGCCTGGACCTGCGGATCCTGCTGGATGTAGATCTCGGGGATCCGGTGCAGGTCGAGCGTGTAGGCGGCGTCGCGGCCCATGTCGTAGATGGAGCGGAACTGGGTCTCGCTCACGCGTACGGCAGACGCCAGGTACATCAGGCGCAGCCGGCGCTCGCTGATGAGGCCGGACATCTGCTTGAGAACCGTGTCGAACCCACTCAACTTACGCAGAGCGACCAGGGCGGACCGGTCTGCGGGGTGTTCGTAGGCTCGGGACGAGATGCCGGGCAGTTGGACGCGGTTGCGGTCCGGGGTGGTCGTCATGCCCGGCATGCTACGTCCGCAACGGGTGTGATGCGCGGTCATCACCAAGGGGGGTCCCATCATGTTGTGGTACAAGGTCCGCGTAAGGTCCGTTTCATGATGAATGCGCCTGGCGTGCGGGGGAAGCGGCGAGTCGGAGTGATGGGTGGGACGTTCGATCCCATCCACCATGGCCACTTGGTGGCTGCCAGCGAGGTGGCCCACCACTTCGATCTGGACGAAGTCGTGTTCGTGCCGACCGGGCGGCCGTACCAGAAGGCCGAGCGCGAGGTGTCGGCCGCGGAGGACCGCTATCTGATGACGGTCATCGCGACCGCGTCCAATCCCCGGTTCTCGGTGAGCAGGGTGGACGTTGATCGCCCGGGGCCCACGTTCACCATCGATACTTTGCGTGATATTTCGGAAATTTACGGTCCTGGGGTTGAGCTGTATTTCATCACCGGCGCGGACGCCCTCGGCGCCATCCTGGACTGGCAGAACGCGGACGAGCTGTTCGAGCTGGCCCATTTCGTCGGCTGTACCCGTCCGGGGCACACGCTCCACGATCCGGGGCTGCCGGAGGGGCGGGTGACGTTGCTGGAAATTCCCGCACTGGCCATCTCGTCGTCCGAGTGCCGGCAACGTGTCGCCAAGGGGGAGCCGATTTGGTATCTGGTGCCGGACGGAATCGTCCAGTACATCAACAAACGGGGGCTGTATCACGCGGAAGGATGACGGCCTCCGTGCCGTAGGTGAGGGGTTTCGGCCCGGAAGGGTACCCTCAACGTATAGGCATGCTGCCGACACAGGAGGACAGACCCGCATCGTGACCGCATCCGACAGATCCGTCCAGCTCGTGCGCATCGCCGCGGAGGCCGCGGCGGACAAGCTGGCCGATGACATCCTCGCATACGACGTGAGCGAACAGCTCGTCATCACCGACGCCTTCCTGCTCTGCTCCGCCACCAACGACCGCCAGGTACGCGCCATCGTCGACGAGATCGAGGAGCGGCTGCGCACCGAGGCCGACGCCAAGCCCGTGCGCCGAGAGGGCGAGCGCGAGGGCCGCTGGGTGCTGCTCGACTACATCGACATCGTCGTGCACGTCCAGCACGAGGAAGACCGCACGTTCTACGCGCTCGAGCGCCTGTGGAAGGACTGCCCGGCCATCTCGCTGCCGGAGAGCGTCATGCAGGCCAACCTCCAGCGGGCACGCGCGTGAGCGGGCTCCCCCATCTCGAGTCCGAGCGTTCCGCATGAGCAAGAGGATCGTCTGCCTCCGGCACGGGCAGACCTTGTGGAACGTCGAGCAGCGATTCCAGGGACACTCCGACATCCCCCTTGACGAGACCGGCATCGCGCAGGCCGCCAGGGCGGCGTCGTTGCTGGCCTCCCTGCGGCCCACCCTGGTCGTCTCGTCCGATCTCCAGCGCGCCAACGACACGGCGCTGGCGCTCGCGCGGGTCGTCGGGCTGGACGTGAGCGTGGACAAGGACTTCCGCGAGCGCGGGGGCGGCGAATGGGAAGGGCTCACGCGCGACGAGATCGCGTCGCGCTGGCCCGAGGAATACGTGGCCTGGGAGGCGCCGGGTGGAGAGCCTGTCGCCGACGTGGCCACCAGAGTGGCCGGCGCCATGCGGCGCTGGGCGGCCAAGCTCGACGACGACGGCCTGCTGGTCGTGGCCTCCCACGGGGCCGCGCTGCGGCTCGGGATCTGCGAGCTGCTCGGGCTGCCCGAGCAGCTCTGGCCGGCGTTGGGCGGGCTGGGCAACTGCTCGTGGTCGGTGTTGCAGGAGGGGCGCAGGGGATGGCGGTTGCTGGAGCACAACGCCGGGACGCTGCCTGAGCCCGTCCGCAGCGACGACCGGCCGGAGGCCGAGGCATAGCGAGTTCGTACGGCTCGGGGGCCGTACGACCGGCGCGCTCCGATTAGGCGAATCGGCGCGGATGGCTATATGCTCTCGGAGCGCCGCAACGGGTGGACTCGGAGCGGTGACCAGGGGCTATAGCGCAGTTGGTAGCGCGCCTCCATGGCATGGAGGAGGTCTGGGGTTCGAATCCCCATAGCTCCACAAGCGGATTCGATCAGCGGCGGTGTCCTTCGGGGCATCGCCGTTTTTTGCGCGTTTGGGGCAAGGCCTGGTCAATGATGCCCGTGCTGGGAGCGGACACCGCAAACGATCATGGTGCCGTACTATGGCGTGGTACGCCGAGGTACGATTGAGCCATGGATGCTCCAATACCTCGTTCGACCGAGGTGAGCGTGCGCCAGTTCGTCAACGACTCTGGTGGCGTCACGCGCGGCCTGCGTGAGGGAAAGCGGTACATTCTGACGCTCAACGGCGAGCCGCTCGCCGAAGTGAAGCCGATCAAGCGTCGCCGGTTCGTTCCCACAGCTGAGGCGCAGGCCGTGTTCGCCACCGCCCCGGCTGTTGACTGGGACGAGGTACGGGCTGATCTGGACACGATGATCGATGACGAGCTACGCGATCCGCTCGACGGGACCGGCCTGTGACACGGCATGAGCGAGGCGTTCTCGACACGAACATCGTGGCTGCTTTCAAGCTCTTCGATCCCGCCGAACTGCCCGCAGAGTCGGCGATCACCGCAGTCACGCTTGGCGAACTGTCGCGTGGACCGTATGCCACCGATGATCCGGTCAAGCGTGCGGGAAGGGTCGCGGTGCTCCAGTATGCCGAGGCGGCGTTCGGTGATCCGCTGCCGTACGACGCCGAGGCGGCCCGCGTGTTCGGGCAGATCTGTGCCGTCGTGTACATGCAAGGTCGACAGCCACGAAGCCGGACCGCCGACCTGATGATCGCTGCAACGGCCGCCGGTAACGAGCTGCCGTTGTTCACCGCGAACCCCAAGGACTTCGACGGCCTGGAACGGCTTGTGAACGTGGTCGCTGTGACACGACCTCACGGCGCGACGGGCTAGCCTCGATGAAAGAAGCCCGGCTTCCGTGATGGAGCCGGGCTTTTGCTGTTTCGGCTTGATCGCTGTGGGCGCCGGGATGGCGGGAGATGCTGCTTCCGGGCGTCCTGGTCGTCGTGCAGATCCTGCTCTGGGCGCCGCACGTCCCAGGGCTCCTTCCGGCCGCGAGCAAGGTGATCGCCTTCGCCGCCCCCAGCTGCCGTCGCCTCGCACCTGCGTGGGCCCTCGGCGGCACCTGGCCGCCGCCGGTTTCGACGTGTACGCCTACGACCAGCTCGGCGCTGGCCGCTCCACCCGGCTGTCGGACGTGACCGGATACACGGTCGCCCGGCACGTCGCCGACCTCGAGGCGATCCGCCGCACCATAGGCGCGGACCGGATCGTCATCGTCGGCCAGCGGACGGGTACCGGCGCACGTTCCCCGACGCCACGCTGTGCCCGTCGCGAACGCGGGTCACGCCATCGCGGGCGGCCGAGCCGACGCCTACACCCGCCTCCTGCGGACCTTCCTGACCGAACGGTAGTGTGCGGGAAAACATGATCGAAAGGTATGAACCTTGGCAACCTCCCTCGTCGCTTTAGCGCTTGCCTCGTTGCTCACCGCTCCGTCCTCCGCACTGCCCGCGTGCCCGCTGATCTTCGGGCACGGCGGTTACCCCACGGGCGCCAACGCCTGGGAGCGGGACCAGGTGCGTCAGCCCAACAACCCCACGGCCATCCGCCGCTACCAGTCCTGGGGGGCGTCAGGCGTCGAGGCCGACCTGCAGCTCACCAAGGACGGCACCAAGGCCGTCATGTGGCACAACACCTCTACCTGGGGCCTGACGGGCACGAAGAAGAACATCACCGACATCTGGTGGGCGGCGGGCGACACCGCGCTCAAGGGCCGGACCATCAACCGCGGCATCTTCGAGGGCGAGACCGTCTACACCTTCCGCGAGTGGCTGGCCGAGATGAAGAGCGCCGGCATGATCGGGCTGGTCGAGATCAAGCCGGAGGCCCGGCAGTCGCTGCTCAGCTCCAACGCCGCGATCAAGGCGCGGGCCTGGGCCGAGGTGCTCGATCCGGTCAAGGAGCGCTACCAGTCGCAGGAGATCATCCTGTACTCCCACAACAGCGAGATCGCCGCCGAGCTCAGGAGCCGGGTGAGCGCCGCGGGCATGACCAAGGTGCTGAGCGGCGGGCCCATCTGGCCGGAGGTCACCAAGTGGGAGGAGCCGCCCCCCTCGTGGACGCTGAACGAGAGCGCGTGGCAGGGGGCGCTCGATCGCGGCGCCAAGCGGGTGGCCACCGACTACACGCCCCAGTTCAACGCGTGGCTGAAGGGGAAGTGCCAATGACCCGGTGACGGGTCCGGCCTTCGGCGTCGTCCGGTGGCCGATCAGTTGAGGGCGCCGTTGCGGGCCTGCCAGCGGGCCCGGTGGCGTTCGGCGGCGTCCTCGGCCAGGGCCGTCGCCGCGGCGGGCACCGGCTCGGCGGCCCAGGAGCCGAGCCGGCTCTCCATCCGGTCCACGAAGGTCACCCCGTGCTCCGTCAGCCGGCCGCTGCTCAGGAGGGTGCGGGTGACCAGGTGGGCCGCCGCCCGCCAGCGGGCGAACTCGGCGCTCGCGCGGATCTCGTCCTCGCCCGACTCGTGCTGCCGCTGCCGCCGCCAGAAGTCCGTCACGCCCAGGTACGCGTACGCGCCCTGGAGCAGCCCGCCGGCGGGTCTGGGGTCCTCGCGCCAGGGCGCGTAGTAGCGGGAGCCGTCGTCGGGGGCGGTCAGCGGCACGATGTCGAGCAGGGCCGAGAGCTTGGCGTGCTGGGCCTCGTGGGTGAGGGTCTCCGCCAGCGTACGGGGGTCCGGCGGGTCGGAGAGGGCTATGCAGCCGTAGGCGTCGCGCGAGGAGGCGCTGGACGAGCCCGTCGAGGGGGTGGTCAGCGGCGTGAGGACCGTGATGCCGGCCGACACCTCCTCGGCGATCGGCTCGTGGTGGCTCACCAGGAGCCGCCAGGATTCGTCCAGGAGGCGCTGCCAGCGGGCCGCCTCCGCGTCCGTGAGCCGCCCGTGCAGGTCGGTCGCCCCCGGCAGCCGGTGCGGGTCCAGATCGTCGATGAGCACGTTCAGGCTTCTGCCCCGGGACTCGGCGGAGAGGGCGCGCAGCCGCTGCCAGCCGGGGGCGTCGTCGCGGATCTCGACCACCAGGTCGCCCGCGCTCACCTCCGCGCCCTCCGGCCAGCAGTGCACGGTCGCCATGGTCACGCCGCCCGGGAAGGCGACCTGTCCCAGCGACGGCAGCATGGCCCTGCCGGCGAAGACCGGAACGTCCACCTCGCACGTCGTACGGGCGTGGATGGCCGCCGCCGCGGCGAGGGCGGCCAGCTGCTCCGGCGAGCGCCGGGAACGGATGGCGTGGCGGGCCCAGGCGCCGACCGACGGGTGCTGCAGGACCCTGCCGACCGCCTCCGGATGGCTCGTCTGGAGCGTGGCGAGCAGGTCGTAGGCGCGGCGCGTCCGCGCCCAGGAGGTGTGGCCCAGGTCGCGGGCCACGTCCAGGACACCCCTGATGAGCAGCAGGTGCTTGCTGTATTGGGCGGCCTTGAGCCGCCGCACGGCGCCGCCGCCTCCGCCGCCGTTCGCGAGGGCGTCGAACGCGTCCGCCGGGATCCGGTGGTCAGTGAGGTTCATCGGGGATCCTTAGTACGGCGACGGACGTCGGCCTGCACGGTCCGGCCGACGTGCTTGATCAGGCTCAGCAGGTCGGCGCAGTAGACCGAGGGGTTGTGGAAGCCGTTGCCCGCTCTGTAGCGGTGGGCGAACAGGCCGCCACCGCAGATCATGCCCACCTCGCACGCGGCGCACTCCGGCGCGGGGTCGAGACGGGCGATCTGGCGGGCGGCGGTGAAGGGCAGGAGCAGGAGGTCGTCGAAGGAGTCGCGGGCCACGTGCAGCCCGGTGCTCCCGGCGCCCTCGAACGCCGACTTGAGCAGGTCGGACTGCTCGATCTCGCCGTCGGTCTCGATCACGATCATGGCCGCGGGCGAGAGGCCGATCTGCTCGGTGGCCGACTCCCCGCCGAGGAGCAGGTGGATGATCTCGTCGAACAGCCGGACGCGCGTGGCGTGGGACGGGGTGGCGTACCACTGGTCGAAGACGGTCGCCAGCCAGGTCGCGTACGGGGCGTCCGGCGAGCCGGGGACCCTGCCGGGCGGCGGCTCGGACCAGTTGCCGTGGGGGAGCAGGAAGTCGATCAACGGCGGGTCGAAGCTCAGGAGGGCGGTGTAGGTGCCCAGGGGGTCGTTGCGGAGATCGACCGTGCACAGCAGCCCGTGGAACAGGTGACGGAAGTCCTCGGACGTGAGGAGCTCCAGCGCGGCGGCCACCCGGTGGTAGCTGCCGCGGCCGTCGGCGGTGCGGCGGGAGCGGTCGTGGTCGGCCTGCCCGCCGTCGAGGCTCACCCCGACGCCGATCTCCAGCTCGTCGAAGAGCCGCAGGAAGCGCGCGTCGAGGAGCGTCGCGTTGGTCTGCACGCTGACGTCCACGCGGACCGGAACGGCGGACCTGACGACGCCCACGAGGTCGCGGATCTCGTCGTGGCCGGCCAGGAGCGGCTCACCGCCGTGCAGGATCACGTCGACGCTGTCGAGATCGTGCGCCTTGGCGTGTTCGGCGATCCTGCCCGCGGTGGCCTCGACCGTTTCCCGAGACATACGTTTTGGGCGAAATCTCCAGCTTTGATCCGCCATTTCGTACATGTAGCAATATGTGCATGACAAATCACATCTGCTATGTACTTTCAGGATGAACTGCCGGAACGGCGTCGGCCGCCAGCCGCGGACCAGCAGCGCGTCGACGTCCAATGTCGCTGGCCACTCTGACACCGCGGATCAGCCTCCACATTGAGACTTGCGAGGTGCCCAGCATATGACGTCATTCTGATAGTCGAAGCATCTCGTTGGCCCTTTCGAGCGCCTCGTCGGTGAGCAGGGGAAAGATGCCGTGAACCACGGCCGCGGCGGCTCGGGGAGTGCCCGACCGGTGAAATGCCTCAGCTAGTGCCATTTGTGCGGATATGTCATTCGGTGCGAGGGTCACTGCCGCGTTGATCTGCTCGATCGCCCGGGTGAGATCCCCATGGGCCAGGTGCCAGCGGCCGTCGATGGTGAGCGCGCGGGCGACCCCGTCGAAGCGCCCGCGCTCGGCGTACAGGCTCACCGCCTCCTCGCAGTAGCGGCGTACCTGCTTGACGTCGCCCTGCGCGAGCGCCGCGTCGGCGTGGATCTCGGCGACCTCGGCCCGCACCCAGGAGTCGTCGGGCTCGGCCGCGTGCCTGGCCTCGTCGGCGAGCCGGGCGGCGAGCGGCCAGTTGCGCTGGGCCCGCGCCGTGCGGGCCGCCTCCAGGTAGGTCGCGGGCGAGCCGCGGTGCGAGACCGGGCCGATGAGCCGGTCGTGGGCCAGCTCGTACCAGCGGCTGCCCATGCGGTGCTCGCCGCGCAGGATGTGCCGGTCATCGAGGGCGCGGGCCACGGCGTTGGGCATGCCCATGGTCTGCTCGATGCCCTCGTACGCGATGTTGCGGGTGCCGTGGTCGGTGATGAACGTACGGCGCAGCCAGAGCAGCAGCTCCCCCACGGGGACGTCGAACTCGCGCGCCACCTCCCCGACCGCGCGCTTGAAGAAGTCGAACAGGAACTCCTCGACCACCGCGTACACCCGCACGTGCTCCTCGCCGATCTCCGTCACCTCGTCGGGCAGCGAGTCCCACAGCGCGGAGCAGACCACCTGGAGCTGGACCGGCTCGACCAGATCCAGCTCGACGGTGGACGGGTTGCCCCACGCGTCCTTGACGGTGGCCGAGCGCAGCTCGCCGACCAGGAGCCGGGTGGCGGCGCTCGTGATGGTCCTGGACGTGCGGTCCAGCGGCCGCTCCACCGCCTGCCTCGCCGCCTCGGGGGAGAGCGGCTGCAGGTGGAAGCGGGCCCGCGAGCCCTGGCCGAACGGGCGCTCGTAGGGCAGGACGAGGAACAGGTACTCCTCGCGGAGCGACAGCAGGAGGTGCAGGCTGGGGTGGTCGCGCATGGCCCGTACGAGCTGGTCGACGAGCTCCTTGCGGTCGCGCTGGCGGGCCAGGTCGCTGTGGAACAGGGTCTCCGCCTGGTCGATGGCGGCCAGGACGGGCAGCGGGTCGCCGTACTCGTCCTCGCGCCCGGGGCGCTCGGTCAGGAAGCGCGTGATGCTCAGGCCCGCCAGCGAGCCGGGCGAGGCGTCCGGAGCCCAGGCCGACAGCAGCGCCATGACGTACGGGTTGCCGCCCGCGATCGGGAGCGGGGTGTGCGGCGAGATCCTGGCGACGGGCAGCACGTCGGCCCGCTCCGGATCGATCCTGGGCAGCACGCCCGCGTTGAGCAGCGAGGTCTTGCCCACGCCGGAGGCGCCGTAGAGCACGGTCAGCCCGGCCGCCCGCCAGAGCGTGGCGATCTCCCGCGACTCCTGCTCCCTTCCGTGGAACAGGTCGCTGTCGGCACGGCCGAAGGGGCGCAGCCCGACGAACGGCCGGCCGGCGGGATCGGTCACGGTCATAGCGGCGTCCTCGCATTCCAGTCGAGCAGTTCCTTGAAGAACGCGGACGTGGTGCCGACGTAGATCGAGATCTTCAGGTCGGCGTAATAGCTCTTCAGGTATTCGCCGGCCAGATCCTCCGCGTCGGTCAGCGACGTGTTCAGCTCCGGCAGGAGTTGCACGCTGATATGCCGGCGCTGCCGGGTGGAGGGAATGGATTTGATCAGCCCGTGAAAGAGCACCCGGAAGTTCCAGTCCTGGAGGCTGTAGCCGAGGAAGAGCAGCGGGCTCGAGGTCATGGCGTCGAGCACCGGCTCGGGAATCGGGAGGAGCTGGCGGCCGTTCGCGTCGTCGACGTCGCGCAGATTGAGGAGATACTGCACGTAATCGTTCTCGGTCAGCACGATGGAGGAGGGGTCGTCCCAGTTCCCGTGCAGATGATAGATCAGCGGATGGTCGGGATCGGGGTCGGGCACGACGGCCCGCTTCGTCGGCTCCCACCACGTCGACCTGCACACATTAGGGGTGCGCGGACCTTTGCGGCAGTGCTGTAAAGCCTGGAGCATGAAGTCGTCGTAGTTGGTGGTGAGAAAAGTCTTGATCGGGAACTCGGCCAGCACCGTGTGCGGGTCGAGCGGGTCGGTGGCACCCGCCGCGCGCTGTTTCAGGTATGCGCAGACTTCCACTTTGAGATCAGTGGGATCGTTATGCACGTGAGCCGCGTACTGCATCACGTGCGCGAGATTTCCGTGGTCGGCGAACGGAAAGCCGTACTCCTTCGCGAAGTGCTTGCTGAGCTCCTTGCCGGTCGGAAGTCGCCCATAGCAGGCGCCCGCCCCGAGAAGCGGGGTACAGTCGCCTCTGCGGAGCTGTCTGACCAATCGCACCCAGTCCGCTTCGTTCACGCGCCACCCCACCGGCAGGACCATTCTTGTGCTGAGGAGTATATGACCCGGGACGGATGGAAATATGTGAATGTTTTTGGGCTGGCCTAAATGTGGGGGAAGTGCCGGCC
The DNA here is from genome assembly GCF_053603495.1 of Nonomuraea sp. NPDC004186. NCBI lineage: Bacteria > Bacillati > Actinomycetota > Actinomycetes > Streptosporangiales > Streptosporangiaceae > Nonomuraea > Nonomuraea sp. NPDC004186. The sequence continues at coordinate 35,127 of NZ_JBSGFQ010000057.1, forward strand.
CGCAGGTCAGGCGTGGCGGCCGACCCGCGGGCTGACTCAGATGGAAGACTGGAATTTGGCCACGGGCGTCACGCCGGTCTCGTCGAGAAGGCGGTCTATGGCGTCCTTCAACCGGGAGTCGTCGATGTCTTTGAGCTCCTCCAGGGTGCGCCCGCTGACATCAATGAGCCCACCGCCGTACCCCTGCACTGCTTCCTTGTTCATCGCTCTCCCTGGACCTGATGGATCTAGCGGATCCTATCTATCTCTGGCTTCAATATGCTGTCTATGCTTGTCTCAGCTGACGTGACGACCGGCCGACTCGAGGCGATATCGTGACAAATTCGCACTCGCAACACGATTCCGGCCATGCGCCGTCCGTATGGGGCAAAGTCCCCCAGCGGAACAAGAACTTCACGGGTCGGGACGACCTCATCGAGAAGCTGCGTACGGGGCTCCAGTCCAAGGTCACTGCCGTCCTCCCCCAGGCACAGGACCAGTCTCAACCCGCGCCGCACGCTCTGCAAGGACTCGGCGGCGTGGGCAAGTCGCAGCTCGCGATCGAGTACGCCCACCGCTTCAGGCACGCCTATGACCTGGTGTGGTGGGTGCCGTCGGCGCAGACGATGCTGGTGAAGTCGTCGCTGGCCGGGTTGGCCCGGGAGTTGCATCTCAAGGTCGGCCCCCACAGCGTCGAGGACGCGGCCGAGGCGGCGCTGGACGCGCTGCGGCGCGGTGACCCGTACCGGAACTGGCTGTTGATCTTCGACAACGCCGAGACCCTGGACATCAACGACATCGTCCCGCGCGGCCCCGGCCACGTGCTGATCACCTCCCGCAACCACAGCTGGCAGGGCGTGGTCGACACCCTTCCCGTGGACGTGTTCGAGCGCGAGGAGAGCGTCGCGTTCCTGGTCAAGCGGGTGGGGCGGGCGATCGACCACGAGCAGGCCGACCGGCTGGCCGAGGCCCTCGGCGACCTGCCGCTGGCCCTGGAGCAGGCGGGCGCGCTGCAGGCCGAGTCGGGGATGTCGACCGATGAATATCTGCGGCTGCTGAAGAGGCAGACGACCCGGCTCCTGGGCGCCAACAAGCCGTCCGACTACCCGCTGTCGATGACGGCGGCCTGGGCCACCTCGGTGTCGCAGCTCAAGGCCAGGCTGCCCGACGCGGTCGAGCTGCTGCGCTGCTTCGCGTTCTTCGGGCCCGAGCCGATCCCGCGCGACCTGCTGGACGAGCTGCCCGAGGAGTACGCGGCCGGATCCAAGATCGCCGGCCTGCTGGCCGACCCGATCCAGCTCAGCCAGGTCATCCGGGAGCTGGGCAGGTACGCCCTGGTGCGGATCGACTCGGAGAGCCGTACGGTCCAGGTGCACCGGCTGGTCCAGGCGCTGCTGCGCGACGAGCTCGACGGCGACGAGGCCGACGCCTTCCGCCGCGAGGTCCACCTCCTGCTGTCGGCCTCGGTGGCCGACTACGAGCCGGACGACACCACGGCCTGGCCCCGCTACGCCAACCTCCTCGGCCACATCACCACGGCCGACGTCAAAGGCAGCCGCGACCCCAACGTCCGCAAGTTCGCGCTCAACATCATCCGCTACGTCTACACCTCGGGCGACTTCGCGTCGGCCCGCGAGCTGGTGCAGGAGTTCCTGGAGGCCTGGCGGGAGGACGGCGGCGAGGACGACCGCCACGTGCTCACCGCCCAGCGCCACTACGCGATCATCATCCGCGAGCTGGGCAGCATCGACGAGTCGTTCGAGCTGAACAAGGCCCTCATGGAACGGATGCGGCGCGTGCTCGGCGAGGGCGACGAGGAGACCCTGCTGCTCACCAACAGCCACGGCGCCGACCTGCGCAACCGCGGCGAGTTCGCGGAGGCGCGGGAGCACGACCAGGAATCGCTGAGCCGGCACGAGGCGGTCTTCGGCCGCTCGCACCGCCGCACCCTGCGCGCCATGAACAACCTCGCCCTCGACCACCTGCTGCTCGGCGACTACCAGGAGGCGCAGTCCCTGCACGCGCGCGTGCTCAAGCTGCAGCGGCAGGCCGGGTCGGGCGCGAGCCGCGCCAACGTGCTCTCCTCGATGAACAACCTCGCCCGCGTCGTACGCCTCCAGGGCCGCTACCGCGAGGCCTGCGACCTCGGCCAGGACGCCTACGACTTCGGTCTCCAGGAGCTGGGCCAGGAGCACCCCTGGACGCTGCGCTGCGCCAAGGACCTGTCGATCGCCAAACGCCGGGCGGGCCTCATCGAGGAGGCGCTCGAACTCGCCGACCGCACCTTCGAGGTGCAGAAACGCGGCACCAGCATCGACCACCCCGACACCCTGGCCGCCGCCCTCTGCCTGGCCAACGCCCAGCGGGCGGCCGACCAGGTGGACGACTCGCTGCGGCTGCTGCGGGACATCGTCTCCAGGTTCGCCAGCATGTACGGCGACGAGCACCCGTTCAAGTACGGCTGCGACAGCAACTTCGCCCTGCTGCTGCGGGTGAGCGGCAGCAAGGAGCAGGCCCGGGAGATCGACGAGGCGGCGCTGGCCGGGTTCGACCGGCGGCTCACGCGCAAGCACTACTTCTCCCTGACCTGCGCCATCAACCTCGCCAGCGACCTGGCCGAGGTGGGGCTGCACGAGGAGGCGCGGGTGCTCGGGGAGCAGACGCTGCTGGACCTGCGGGCCCTGTTCGGCGACGACCACCCGGTGACGCTGGCCGCCGGGGCCAACCTCGTCGTCGACCTGCTCGCCACGGGGGCCACGGAGGAGGCGGCGGCGCTGCGCGAGGACGTGCTGGATCGCTACGACCGGGTGCTCGGCCCCAACCATCCCGACGTGCTGGTGTCCCGCCAGGGCAACCGCCTCGACTTCGACTTCGACCCACCCGTCCTCTAGCCAGGGCCCGGGCTAGGCGGAGGGGGCGGGGACCGCGATCGCCGTCACGATCAGGCCGCCGCTCACCAGCCAGCGCCCCTCGAAGCGGGTCGGCCAGCCCGGGCCGTGGACCGTGATCTCGGCGGTGAAGGTCCCGAACCCGGCCGGCGGGTCCGGTGAGGGGGATGGGGAGGTGGTGAAGGTGACCGTGGCGTCCAGGAAGCCGAGCCACTGGCCCGTCAGCGGGTGCCACGCCTTGTAGATCGCTTCCTTGGCGCTGAACAGCAGGCGACCCGGGTCCGGGATGTCCAGGAGGTCCAGGGCGGCGGCTTCCGCGGGGGTCGCGGTTCGTTCCAGGACGCCGCGGGGCATCGGGAGGTGGGGTTCGGCGTCGATGCCGATCGACAGGGCGCCGCGCGCCACCGCCGCCGCCCGGTAGCCCGCGCAGTGCGTGATGCTGCCCACGACCCCGGGCGGCCAGGCGGGAGCGCCGCGGTCGCCGCGGAGGACGGGGCGGGGGGCCACGCCGAGCCGCCGCAGTGCCAGGTGGGCGCAGTGACGGGACGTACGGAACTCGCGCCGCCTCTTGTCCGCCGAGTCCGAAACGAGGGCTTCCTCCTCAGGGAAGAGCGTGATGTCCGGTGGGTCGCCGAAGAGCTCGGCGGTGGCGACCCACGAGGGCAGGATCTCATCGAGCATGGTGAACGCATTATCGTTCACCGTCTCGGCCGGGTCGCCCGGGCGAAGCGGTCGGTGAGGGCGCGGATGCGGTCGAGGAGTTCGGGCGGGTCGAGGACTTCGAAGTCGAACCCGGTGAGTCCGACATAGAGGGCGATCTCGTCGAGCGAGTCGGATCCCGTGTGCAGCAGGCAGGTGTGCTGGTCGATCGCCTCTATCCGGCCCGCCGTGGGGGACATGCCGGCGGCCGCCCGTTCGGCGGAGGCGTGGAGCAGGATCCTGGCCTGATGGCGGTACGGAGCCGACGCGACGGACTCGGAGACGTAACCCGCGACGTCCTCGGCCGGCGCCGGGCGCGGGGTGAACCGCGGTCCGGAGGACGGCCGGCTCTCGATGCGGTCGACCCGGAAGGTCCGCCAGTCCTCGCGGCCGGTGTCCCAGGCCACGAGATACCAGCGGCGGGGGGTGTGCACGAGCCGATGGGGCTCGACGACGCGGGTGCTCGCCGTCTCGTCGCGGCTGCGGTAGGCGAAGCGCAGGCGATCATGATCGCGGCAGGCGGCGGCGATCGCGGTCAGCGTCTCCGGGTCCACCGTCGGCCCGGTGCCGGGCAGGGACACGGTGACCGATTGCAGCGCCTCGACCCGGCGGCGCAGCCTGGACGGCAGCACCTGTTCGAGCTTGAGCAGCGCGCGTACCGACGTCTCCTCGATCCCCGCGACGGTGCCGACCGCGGCGCCACGGAGTCCGACGGCGACCGCCACGGCCTCCTCGTCGTCGAGCAGCAGCGGCGGGAGGGCCGCACCGGCGCCGAGGCGGTAGCCGCCCGCCGTGCCCGACGTGGATCCCACCGGATAGCCGAGGCTGCGCAGCTTGTCGATGTCGCGCCGGACGGTTCGTACGTCGACGTCCAGGCGCTCGGCGAGGTCGGCGCCGGACCAGTCGCGTCGCAGCTGAAGCAGCGACAGGAGCCGGAGCAGGCGCGCTGAGGTCTCCAACACAGTTCTCAGTCTGACGCCCCTTGAGGACAGTAATCGTCCGCAAGGCGAATTAACGTCTGGCCCATGCACACCGAGAGCACCGAAATCCGGCCGTTCCGCATCGATATCCCGCAGGCCGACCTGGACTCCTTGCGGGACCGGCTGGCGCGTACCCGCTGGCCCGACGAGCTGCCCGGCGTCGGCTGGACCTACGGCGTCCCCGTCGGCTACCTGAAGGGGCTGGCCGAGTACTGGCGGACCTCCTACGACTGGCGCGAGCACGAGAAGAGGCTCAACGACTTCCCGCAGTTCACCACCATGATCGACGGACAGAACATTCACTTCCTGCACGTCCGCTCGCCCGAACCGGACGCGCTGCCGCTGATCATCACCCACGGGTGGCCGGGTTCGATCGTGGAGTTCATGGACGTGATCGGGCCGCTCACCGACCCCCGTGCGCATGGCGGCGACCCGGCCGACGCGTTCCACGTCATCGCCCCGTCCATCCCCGGGTTCGGCTTCTCCGGGCCGACGCGCGAGACAGGATGGGACATGTCCCGGATCGCCCGTGCCTGGGCGGAGCTGATGAGCCGGCTCGGCTATCAGCGGTACGGCGCCCAAGGCGGCGACACGGGCTCCGTGGTCTCTCCGGAGCTGGCCCGCATCGACTCCGAGCATGTCGTGGGCGTTCACGTCAACGGCAGCCTCGGATTCCCCACCGGGGATCCGGCGGAGCTGGCCGCCCTGAGCGAAGCCGAGCAGGAGCGGCTCGGCCGCCTGCAGCGGCAGATGGAGGAGGGCGCCGGGTACGCGATCATCCAGTCGACCCGTCCGCAGACACTGGGATTCGGGCTCGCCGACTCGCCGGTCGGGCAGCTCGCCTGGATCGTCGAGAAGTTCAAGGAGTGGACCGATCCGGCCGTCGAGCTCCCCGAGGACGCCGTCGATCGCGACCTGCTGCTCACCAACGTCAGCGTCTACTGGCTGACCGGTACGGCCACCTCGTCCGCCCGCCTCTACAAGGAGGGCAGGGCCGCTTGGGGGCGGCCAGCGACACGCTCCGAGGTGCCCGCCGGGGTGGCGGTGTTCCCCGGCGACTTCGGAGTCCGCTCCATCGCCGAGCGTGACAACAACGTCGTCCACTGGTCGGAGTTCGAGCGCGGCGGCCACTTCGCGGCGATGGAGGTCCCTCAGCTCCTGGTCGGAGACGTAAGGACGTTCTTCCGAGACCTCCGGTGATCTTTCGGAGAGTACTCCACGGGATCAGGCCGGCGACTTCGTGAGTTCGTCGTGGACCCACGACGACAGCGTGGTCGGGGTGGTGGTCGCGGCGGTGCGGTCCTGCTCGGGGACGAAGCCGTCTCGCAGGCCGGTCGACATGCCCAGTACCGCTTCGGCAAGGCCGGGTGGCATACCGGCTTCGAGGTACTGGTCGTACATCGCCTGGTCGCTGATCTGCTCGACGGTGATGGGGCGTCCGAGCTCGGTGCTGAGGATGGACGCCACGTCGTTCCACGTCAGGTCGGCGGGGCCGTGGACCGCTTGGACGTGGCGACCGGACCACGCCGGGTTGAGGAGCACCGTCGCGGCGACCTCGGCGATGTCGCGCGGAGCGACCCAGCTCATCGGTGCGTCGAGAGGCAGGGCGACCTGCAGGGTGCCGGCGCGGAGGGCGTCCATCTGGAGCAGCAGGTTGGTGAAGAAGTAGCCGCAGCGCAGGTGGGTCACGTCGGCGCCGGTCTCGTTCAGGGCCACTTCGGTGCCTGCCAGCCCGTCGATCTCACCGGCCCCGTGGCGCTTCTCCGCCCCGACGCTGCTCTGGAAGACGACCCGGCCGATGCTGTTACGGGTGACGGCCGCTGTGACGGCTTCGGTGGCGCGAGCGTAGTCGGCCAACGGGTCGGCACCCGCCGCGGTGGGGTCGATCCAATAGATCGCCTCCACCTCCCGGGTCGCGGCGACGACCAGTTCCGTGTCCCAGGAGTCGGCCCGCACCACCTCGACGAAGTCGCGCAGGTCCGCGGGCAGACGGTCGGGTTGACGCATGAGTAGCCGGGGGCGGACACCGGCGCGCACGAGGGCGCGCGTCAGGTGCCGGCCGACGTTGCCATTGGGGGCGGTCACAGCAATCCGCATGAGCGGCCTCCTTCTGCATTGGGGCAGGTTGGAACGCTACGAGCAGAGGCGGCCTGTTCCCGTCCTCGTCTCCCGGCAGGATGGTTCCCATGGACGAGACACCGACGGCGCGCACCCTCCATCTGTTGTCTCTGCTTCGGAGCGGCGGCGACTGGCCCGCCGCGGACCTGGCGCAACGCCTCCGCGTGAGCGTCCGCACGGTGCGTCGTGACGCTCAACGTCTGCGAGAGCTCGGTTACGACGTGCGAGCCCGTCCCGGCCCCGGGAGTGCTTATCGGCTCCATCCCGGTGTCAAGATCCCACCGCTGCTCTTCACCGAGGACGAGATCAGCGTGATCATCGCCGGTCTCCGCGTGCTCGAGGCCTGGGTCCCCGACGACCCGGCCACATCGGCGGCACTGCTCAAACTCGACCAGGTGCTCCCACGAAGGCTGCGTCGACGGGCCGCCGCCACAGCCCTGGTCACCGAGGTCCTGCAGCAGCCTGCGGCCGTCATCACCTCGGCCACGATCGGCGTCCTGGCCGACGCCGTCGCCGGCAACACCCGGGTGCGGTTCCGATACACGGACCGCAACGGCGACCGATCGGAGCGCCTGATCGAGCCCTACCGGCACATCCTGCGGAATGGGCGCTGGTATCTGGTGGGTTTCGACGTGTGCCGAGCCGATTGGCGACTGTTCTGTATCGACCGCGTCCGCGACCTCACGCCCGTGCCCGGTGACTACGAGCCGCACCCGTTTCCCGACCTCTCGATCGAGCGCTGGCTCACCAGCGACTTCGGGCGCGCCACTCCTACTGGGACGCGAACCGAATAGCCCGAGGCCATGTCCGGGGGATCGGGGACGGCCAAGGAGGGTGGTCCTTGGCCGTCCCGTGGTGTCATCTCAGGGCGTAGGCCCGGTTGACGGTCTGGGTGGTCGAGCCGCCCGCCGTGTCCGACGCCGTGACCCGCAGCGACACGAACCCGCTGGTCCGCGCCAGGGCGGGATGCGCCAGCTCCACGCGGAACCGCCCGTCGCCGTGCTTCCTGACCCGCGTCGCGGCCCGCCAGGTGGCCCCGTCGTCGACCGAGAACTCGACCGTGACCTGGTTGACGTCGGGCGCCCGGCGTACGGCCGAGTGCGCGCCGGCGCGCAGGTCGAACGCGAACGGCTCCCCGGCCGGGGCCCGGTTCAGCAGGTCGAGGGGCAGGTCGTAGGTGACCTGGACGGCCGGCTGGAACGCGCACCCCGCCCCGAACGAGCACGCGTACCCCCGAGGAGCCCCCGAGGACGGCGGCGGGGAGGAGGCGAAGCGCGCGGTGGTCGTGACCTTGCCGGACAGGGTGCGTCCCGAGGTGTCCACGGCCTCCACACGGTAGGACCCGGGGGCCCCGGTGAAGAATCGGGGGCGCCAGCCCTGCGGGGCCAGCTCCTGATCGGCCGCGAACAGCCGGGGCGCCGAGGTGACCGGGCTCAGGTCGCTGTAGTGACGGGGGTCGGAGTCGCGCCACTGCTCGAAAGGTACGAACCGGTCGGAGTCCCGGCACAGCGCGCACGGCACCTTGACCGGGTACCCCGACGGCACGTCCGCGGCGCCAGGCACCAGCGGCGCCTTGAACCACTGCTCGGAGACCCGCCGGTCGTCACCGGCGAACCGGTCGTCGGAGTGCAGGACCAGCCCGTCGTTCGTGATCGCGCGGGACCACACCACGTCGTCGGACACGGGCCCGAAGTACTCGGTCCGGGTGAGCGGCATCCGCAGCGACCCGCCGTACGCCATCCGCCCCGGCTCCTCGCCGGCCGTCGACTCGCCGTACTCCCAGCCGCTGGTGTCCGGTTTGTCGGCGTGGTAGGCGGCGTCGATCCGAACCAGCCGCCCCATGTCGACCGTGACGGGCCGCGCGGGCACCCGGCCGCGCGAGTCGAAGCGGAGGTGGTAGATCGCGCCCGGCCCCGCGTACGGTTCGAGCCGCAGCGACACCGGCCCCTTGGCCAGGGCGGACCGCAGCGAACGCCCCTCGGCGGCGTCCAGCCCCAGCCGCAGGGACCAGCCCTGCGGCACGCGGGCCCGCCCGCCGTCCACGTCGAGGAAGCCGATGACGCCCGCCGCGCCGCGCAGGGAGGCCTCGCGGCCGGCGTCGTCCATCTGGACGCTCGCGTTGACGTAGCCGCTCTCGACGGGGATCCCGACGAGCACGATCTTGCCGGAGACCTCCACCCCCGAGAAGTCCTCCGGCCGCCCCCTTCCGACCGAAACGACGGGGTAGGACGTGGCGGAGGTCAGCCTGCGCTGGGCCTCCACGTCGTACGCGGGATGCAGGGCCAGCCCGCCCGCCGTGGCCGAGGTGAGCACAGGGGGTTCCAGGTTCCACTGGTGCGACAGCCGCACCTTGCCCGCCTTCACCGAGGACACCGGCGTGACGAACAACTGCTGCCCGCCGCCCTGAACCCCGCCGTACAGCGAGACCGGCTGGTTGCGGTCGGTGAACGTGCGCACGTAGTACGCGTTCCCGCCCCCGTCCAGCGCCTTCGGTGTCCGCGGCCGGATCGGCGCCGTCCTGCGCGCGTCCAGGGTGACGGTCCGGTCCCCGTCGAGGTGGACGTTCTCGATCACCCAGCTCGTACGGTTGCTGATCCGGGTCTCGTTGGCGACGCCGATCACCTCGTAGTCCCCGGCGGGCAGGGAGAACTCACCGTTGCCCGAATAGTCGGTACGCAGGTAGTAGTACCCGTACGGGTTGAACGGGTCCTCCGGGCTGTTCGCCCGCTTCAACGGGATCGCGTACACCAGGGGCTCGGCCTGGTAACCCGGGAAGAACTCCTTGGTCCCGTACGAGTTGACCAGCGACACCCCCAGCCGGTGCGTGGCGGGACCCGTGTAGTAGCTGAACGGCGTCACCAGCCGCACGTCGCCGCCGCTCGCCGTGACCCAGCCCCCGTACGCGCCGATCGGGCTGGCCGACGGGTCGGCGGTGAGGGAGACGGCGGCGGTGCCGTTCGCGGGCACGGTGACGCTCTGCGCGCCCAGCCTGACCGCCTTGTCCGGCGCGGGCCTGCCGCTCCAGCCGCGGGTGACGAGCGAGACGGCCAGCGTGACCGGCTCGGAGCCGAGGTTGCGGTACGTGACCTGCCTGGTGGCGGGCTTGCCGAGGAGCCGGAAGTCCACCACGGAGGTGGCGAACACGCTCTGGGTGACGGCGCGGGCCACGTCCACCCGGCCGCTGCCCTGCTCGAACCAGTTGTGCCCGTCGTTGCGTACGGCCGTCGAGGTCAGCGCGTCGCGCAGCTCGGCGGCCCGCCAGCCGGGATGCTGCTGGGCCAGGATCGCGGCGGCCCCGGCGACGTGCGGCGTGGCCATGGAGGTGCCGCTGAAGGTCGTGTACTTGTCGTCGCCCGGGATGCCGGGCAGCGAGGAGTCGGCCGAGCGCGCGGCGACGATGTCCACGCCGGGGGCGACGATGTTCGGCTTGACGGCGGCGTCGTCCAGCCGCGGCCCCTTGCTGGAGAAGTCGGCCAGGGTCGTGCCGGTCTCCTTGTCCACCGCGCCCACGGCCAGCGCCTCGTCGGCCGCGGCCGGGACGCTCACGGTGAGCGGGTCCTCCTCGTTCCCGGCGGCCGTCACGAAGAGCGTGCCGTACTTCTTCGTGAGCTCGTTCAGCGCCTGGCTCATCGGGTCGGTGCCGTTGCCGCAGCAGGAGCCCAGGCTCATGTTGACCACGTCGGCGCCCTGCGCGGCGGCCCACTCCATGCCGGAGATGGCCCACGACCAGTCGCCCAGGCCGTTGTCCGCGAGGATCTTGCCGACCAGCAGGGACGCGGCCGGCGCCACGCCCTTGTACGTCGGGCCGGCGCCCGCGATCGTCGAGGCGACGTGCGTGCCGTGTCCGACCTTGTCGGTGATGCCGGCGGAGTCGGAGAAGTTCTCGCTGGCGAGAATGCGTCCGGCGAAGTCCGGGTGGGCGGCGTCGATCCCGGTGTCGAGGACGGCGACCTTGACCCCCTTGCCGTCGAACCCGCGCTCCCACCCGGCCGGCGCGCCGATGAGGGGCACGCTCTTGTCGAGCGAGGCCCGCGTCTTGCGGTCCAGCCAGATCTTGGAGATCGCGCCGCCGGTCAGTCTGGCGCCGGTGTTGAGCCCGGCCCAGAAGTCGTCGGCCCGGTCGGCGCGTACCGTGAGCGCGGCGCCGTTGACGCTGTCGAGCACCCGCACGTTCTCGCCGGCCGCCAGGGACCGGGCCGATCTGGCGAGCGCGGCGGGGGCGGGGTCGCCCGGGTAGGTGACGAGCAGCGGGATCGCCTCGACGCGCCGGTCCCGCGCCAGCGTCTCGACGTCGAACAGCTCCTCGTCCAGCGTCCCGGCGGCGACCATGGGGGCCGCGTCGGAGGGCAGGACCAGATATCCGCCATCCTTGCCGGGCAGGGTGGCGAACGTGACGTCCGCGCCGTCGGGCCTGGGCGCCGGCCTGATGGCGATGGAGGGGACGCCGCCCTGCGACGGCGCGTACTCGACGACGTCGCCGGTGATGAGGGTGAGGGTGACCCGGGCCGGCTGGGTCTCAGCGGGCTCGGTGACCGCGGCTGCCGCCTGGTGGAGCGGCGCGAGCCCGGCGGCGAGCACGAGCGCCGAGCCCGATAACACCGCCGATAACCGCGTGTGAAATTTGGACAAGTTGTGCCCTTTCGGTTGAGCGAGAGCACTTTCGGGAGCGCTCCCAATTTCTCCGAGAAGGGCCAGTATCCATCAGATGATCACACCGGGCTCAGGGGGGTTCCGAGCCCGGTGGATCGAGCGGTCAGGTGCAGGTGGCGCCGTTGAGGGTGAAGGCCGGCGGCTTGGACGTGTTCCCCGTGTGGGTGGCCTGGAAGCCGAACGAGGCGGACGCGCCCGGGGCGACCGTGCCGTTGTAGCTGACGTTCCTGGCCGTGACCTGGCCGCTCGCGGGCGAGATCGTGGCGTTCCACGCGGAGGTGACGCTCTGGCCCGCGGGAAGCGTGAAGGTCAGCGCCCAGGAGGTGAGCTGGCTGGTGCCGGTGTTGGTGATCGTGACCTCGGCCGTGAAGCCGGTGTTCCAGGAGTTCATCGCGTACGTGACCCGGCACGCCCCGGTCCCGGGCGTCGGGGTCGGGGTCGGGGTCGGCGTGGGCCCGCCGCCGCCCTGGTCAAGGCCGAAGAACGCGATCGCGGCGGCGGCCATCCCGCTCATCGGGACGTTGTGGCCGACGCCCTGAAGGCTGATCGCCTCGACGGGGGGCGTCGTGCCGGTGCCGCCGTACCTGGTCCTGTTCCAGCCGGACCGCGGTTGGTCGGTGCTGCTGGGCGTCTGGCTCAGGCCGTGGACGTTGGTCCACTGCTTGATCTCCTCCTGGAAGTTCGGGTACTGCAGCGTGGTGTCCGCGGTGCCGTGCCACACCTGCATGCGCGGGCGGGGGCCGCTGTAGCCGGGGTACGCGCCGCGTACGAGGTCGCCCCACTGCTGCGGCGTCTTGGAGACCTGGCCGTTGGCGCAGGCGCTGTTCCACATCGACCCGTCCGTGGTGGCGAAGCAGGCGAACGGCACCCCGGCGAACGCGGCTCCGGCCTTGAAGACGTCGGGGTAGTCGCCCAGCAGCACGTTCGTCATCATGGCGCCCGACGAGGCCCCGGTCACGAAGGTGCGGTCGGGGTCGGTGCTGTAGCGCTGCTGCACGTACCTGACCATCGAGATGATGCCCACCGGGTCGCTGCCGCCGTCGTGCCGCAGCGCCTGCGGCGAGGAGACGTCGAAGCAGGAGCCGCTCCTGGTCGCGGACGGGTAGATCACGATGAACTTGTACCGGTCGGCCAGCGAGGCGAACTCCGTGCCGGAGTAGAAGGCCGGACCCGATCCCGTGCAGTAGTGCACGGCGACCAGGAGAGGTGGTCGGGTCCCGACGCCGTCCGGGACGTACAGGTGCATGCGCAGGTTTGTCGGGTTAGTGCCGAAGCCGGTCACCTCCGTCAGCTGTGCCGACGAGGCCGGTGGCGCGGTGATCAGCCCCGCGACGATGAGCGTCACGGCGGCGATCAAGGCACCCACGATCCGAGCTCTCACGTTCATCGGGTTCCTCTCGTTCGCCTGAAACATTGCGAGTGTGAAGAGAAACTTTCACTAACGCAATCGTTGCTGGTGGTGACCCGTCAGGTTAGCCAGGTGACCTGCGGCTAAGGATGAGGGCGGGTTGGCGGGGCGTGAAAGTTTCGGGCGGGCATGGCGCAAAAGAAATTTTCTAAACATGCGCCTAGGAAGAAAATAAATTCCCGAATCATCTTGACCTTGCCCGTTGACCATGGGAAAGCTGGGACCGGAGAGCCAAAGGTGAAAGGACCCCGATGGTCACAGTCCGCGCCTTCGCGTCCGGTGACGAGGTCTCCCTGGTGGACGCCTGGAACCGCAGCATGCCGGCCGATCCCGCCACCTCCGCCTGGTTCCGCGACTGCGTGTTGCTCGACCCCAACTTCGACCCCAAGGGCCTGCGCGTGGCCGTCTCCGACGGCCGGGTGGTGGGCTGCGCGTACGGCGTGCGCCGCCTGACCCCCTTGGCGCCGGGCGCCGACCTGGAGCCGGACACCGGGTGGATCCCGTTCTTCTTCGTCGTCCCCGAGCATCGTGGCGGCGGGCTCGGGAGGCGGCTGGTGGGCGAGGCGCTGGCGTTCTTGGAGCGGGCCGGCCGGACGAAGGTCGATTTTTCGTCCTATACGCCGAACTATGTGCTTCCCGGGGCCGACTCCGAGCTCTACCCCGACGGCTACCGGCTCCTGAACGGGCTCGGCTTCCGGACCCTGTACTCGCCGGTCGCCATGGACCGGACGCTCGTCGGCTACGTGACCCCCGACGAGGTACGCGAGCTGCGCGCCGAGCGCGAGAGCGAGGGGTATGCCTTCCGTAGCCCCACCGACGGCGAGCTGCCCGAGCTGATCCGCTTCGCGGCCGACGCCTTCAACCCCGACTGGGGCGAGGCGATCCGCCTGCACCGCGACCCCCGGCGCATGGTCATCGCGAAAAAAGATCAAATAATGGGATTCGCTCTGTACGCGGCCTACCGCGGCATCCCCGAGCGCTTCGGCCCGTTCGGCGTCGACCCCGAGCAGCGCGGCACCGGCCTCGGCAAGATCCTCCTCCATCTCACCATGACCATGATGCGCGCCGAAGGCCTCCACTCGTCGTGGTTCCTCTGGACCGGCGAGGCGAGCCCGGCCGGCCGCCTCTACGCCAAGGCGGGCTACCAGATCACCCGGCGCTTCCACGTGATGAGGAAGTCGGCATGACTCATGTCCTCGCCATCGGGGCTCATGCGGGCGACCTGGACCTGACGGCGGGCGCCGTGCTCGCCCAGCACGTCCTGCGCGGCGACCGGGCCACACTCCTCCACCTCACCCTCGGCGAGCGCGGCCACCCCCGCATGCCCGTCCCCGACTACGCCAGGCAGAAGCGCGAGGAAGCCGAGACCTTCGCCGAGCGGATCGGCGCGGGCGTGCGCTTCCTCGACTACGAGGACGGCCTGCTGCCCGAGGACGAAGAGGTCAAGCTGCGCGTCGGCGACCTGATCAGGGAGCTGCGCCCGGACGTCATCCTGACCCATTGGAGCGCGTCCATCCACAAAGATCACGCTCGTACCCACCGGATCGTCGAGGACGCCCGCTTCTACGGCGGGCTCAAGACGCTCGAACGCGAGCACCCGGCCTACTGGGCGAGCGAGCTCTACTACGCCGACAACTGGGAGGACGCCGAGGGATTCGTCCCCGACGTGTTCGTCGAGCTGACGGAGGAGGCGTACGAGCTCTGGTCACAGGCGATCACCGGGTACGCCTACGCCAGAGGCGAGACCTACGGCTTCCCGTACGTCGAGTACTACCGCGCACTGACGATCGTGCGCGGCGCACCAGCCGGATTCGGCCGCGCCCAGGCCTTCGCCGCACCGAAGGGCTCGCGCGACCTCCGGACGAAGTATTTCGGAAAGGCCACCCCCCAATGAAACGCTGTCTGGCAGTACTCCTCGCCCTGGCCCTCGCAGGCTGTTCGAGCAGCGGCGGCCCCACCGGCAAGAACAGCACGAGCGCGCCCCCGCTGGTGATCCACGCCGTGGACGCGGGGACGTTCCAGGAGGACTTCAACCCGTACCACCTCGAAGGCGTGAACTTCGGCACGAGCGGGATGATCTACGAGACCCTCATGTACTTCAACAAGCTCAAGCCGGGAGAGATCGTCCCGTGGCTGGCGCTGAAGTACGAATGGTCGGACAAGGGCAAGTCGCTCACGTTCACCCTCCGCCCGGGGGTGAAATGGACTGACGGGCAGCCCTTCACCGCCGACGACGTGGCCTTCACCTTCCAGATGCTGAAGGACCACGCGCAGCTCAACACGTCCGCGCTGGAGATCAAGGACGCGCGGGCGCTGGCTCCGGACAAGGTGCGCGTCGACTTCAAGACCACCTCGTACGCCAAGCTCTACAACATCGCCGGCGGCTCGCCCATCGTGCCCAAGCACCTGTGGGACAAGCAGCAGGACCCGGCGACGTTCACCAACGCCAAGCCGGTCGGCACCGGGCCGTACAAGCTGTCGAAGTTCTCGGCGCAGCTCTATGAGATGGAGAAGAACCCGTCCTACTGGCAGCCGGGCAAGCCGGAGGTGCCGGTGCTGCGCTTCCCCGCGTACACGGCCAATGCCCTGCAGACGGCGCTCCAGCAGGGTGAGGTGGACTGGGCGGGCGCGTTCGTGCCGGACATCCAGAAGATCTTCGTGCAGGGCAAGCCGGAGCAGAACAAGTTCTTCTTCCCGCCGGAGGGCCTGGTCTCGCTGCTGCCGAACCTGACCAACCCGGTCCTGGCCAAGCCGGAGGTACGGCAGGCGATGAGCCTCGCCATCGACCGGGACAAGATCGTCAGGGTGGCCGAGCGCGGGTACACCAAGGTCGCGCACCCGACCGGCGTGCCGATGCCGGGCGGCGAGGCGTACGTGCCGCCGCAGTACAAGGACGCCGCGTTCCAGGTGGACGTGGCCAAGGCCAAGGAACTGCTCAAGGGCGTGAACCCGGCCGACCTGAAGTTCACGCTGCTGGTGCCGTCGCCGTTCACCGACTGGGTGAACGCCGCCCAGCTCATCAGGGAGGACCTGGCCAAGGTCGGCATCACGGTCGAGACCAGGGGCGTGGCCTTCCAGGACTGGGTGTCGAAGGTCGGCAAGGGCGACTACGAGCTGTCGATCAGGGGCGCCGAGGCCGGTCCGACCCCGTACTTCCAGATGCGCTTCATGCTCTTCGGCGGCCTGGCCAAGCCCGTCGGCGAGGCCGCGAGCGGCAACTACGAGCGGTGGAAGGACGCCGAGACCGACCGGCTGATCGAGGAGTACGCCGCCACCGACGACCTGGCCGAGCAGCAGAAGGCCACGCAGGGGCTGGGCCGGATCATGGTGGAGAAGCTGCCCCAGCTGCCGCTGTTCTACAGCCCGGGGTGGGCGCAGTTCCGGACCACCAAGTACGTCGGCTGGCCGTCGGAGCAGGATCCGTACGCGATGCCGTCGCCGTACACCTCGCCCGACGCCGCGGTCGTGCTGCTGCACCTGAAGCCGGCCGTCAAGTGAGGTTCCTGGCCCGGCGGCTCGGCTTCTACCTGCTGACCGCCTGGGCCGCCGTCACGCTCAACTTCCTGATCCCCCGGCTCATGCCGGGGGACCCGGTGGAGCTGCTGGTGGCCCGGATGAAAGGCAACGTCGACCCGGCCGCCATCGACGCGATGCGGCGGGCGTTCGGCATCAGCGACGCGAACCTGTGGCAGCAGTATCTGGACTACCTGGGCAATCTCGCACAAGGGGAGCTGGGCCGCTCGATCACCTTCTTTCCCGCCGAAGTGTCCACGGTCATCGCCGACAGCCTGCCGTGGACGGTCGGGCTCGTCGGGGTCGCCACCCTGATCAGCTACCTGATGGGCACCTCGCTGGGCGTGCTGATGGCGTGGAAGCGGGGCACCTGGCTCGACGGGGTGCTGCCTGCGGCCACGTTCATGCACGCGGTGCCGTACTTCTGGGTGGCGCTGGCGCTGGTGTTCGTCTTCGGGGTGACGCTGCAGTGGTTCCCCGTGTCGAGGGCGTACGGGCTGGACGTGATGCCCGGCTTCACCGGCGAGTTCGCCGGCAGCGTGGTCTACCACGCGGCGCTGCCCGCGGTGACGATCGTGGTCGCGTCGATGGCCGACCGGATCCTCGGCATGCGCAACGTCATGGTGACCACGCTCGGCGAGGACTACGTGGTGATGGCCGAGGCCAAGGGGCTGACCTCCAGGAGGGTCATGTGGGCGTACGCCGCCCGCAACGCGATCCTGCCGAACATCACCAGCTTCGCCCTGTCGCTCGGCTTCGTGGTGGGCGGCTCGGTGCTGACCGAGATCGTCTTCTCCTATCCCGGGATCGGGTCGATGCTCCTCAAAGGGGTGGAGAACGAGGACTTCCCGCTCATGCAGGGCATCTTCCTCGTCATCTCGCTGGCCGTGCTCGTCGCCAACTTCCTGGCCGACCTGGCGTACGTGGTGCTCGACCCGCGTACCAGGCAGGAGTCCGAATGAAGATCAAGATGGGCATCGGCATCCTCGTCTTCTTCACGCTGATGGCCGTGCTCGGGCCGCTGCTCATCGGCGCCGACCCGGCCGCGACCGGCGACGACGGGCTTCAGGGCCCGTCGGCCGCGCACTGGCTCGGCACCACGCAGACCGGGCAGGACATCCTCACCCAGATCGTGTACGGCGCCCGCGTCTCGATGGGCGTCGGCCTGCTGTCGGCGGTCATCGCCAACGTGATCGCGGTCGCGGTCGGCCTGGTCGGCGGCTATTTCGGCGGCGCGGTGGACGAGGTGCTGTCAGTGCTCACCAACATCTTCCTGGTGCTGCCCGCCCTGCCGCTGATCATCGTGCTGGCCGGCTACCTGCCGCAGCGCGGGGTCGCCTCCGTGGCCGTGGTGATCGCGGTCACCGGCTGGGCCTGGGGCGCGCGGGTGCTGCGGGCGCAGACCCTGTCCGTACGGCGGCGCGACTTCGTCCAGGCCGCGCGCGCGAGCGGTGAGGGGGGCCTGCGGATCATCTTCTTCGAGATCCTGCCCGTGCTGCTGCCCGTCATCGCCACCAGCTTCCTGGCCACCGTGGTCGCGGCGATCCTGGCCGAGGCCGGGCTGTCGTTCCTCGGCCTGGCCGACCTGTCCACCGTGAGCTGGGGCAGCATGCTCTATTTCGCGCAGAACGGCCAGGCGCTGCTCATCGGGGCCTGGTGGTGGTTCATCCCGCCCGGCCTGTGCATCGCGCTCATCGGCACCGGGCTCGCGCTGGTGAACTTCGGCATCGACGAGATCGCCAACCCCCGGTTGCGAACGGTCAAGGTGAAGGCCCGCACATGAACGTCCTGGAGATCCGCGACCTGAGCGTCGACTACCTGTCCGGCAGCGGCACCGTGCACGCCGTCGCCGACGTCTCCCTCGACCTGCGCCGCGGCGAGGTGCTGGGCCTCGCGGGGGAGAGCGGCAGCGGCAAGTCCACGCTGGCCAACGCCGTCGCCCGGCTGCTGCGGCCGCCCGCCGCGATCACCTCGGGCTCGGTCGTCTACCGTCGCCAGGACGGCTCGTCCGTGGACGTGCTCGGGCTCGGGAAGAGCGAGCTCAGGGCCTTCCGCTGGAAGGAGCTGGCCGTCGTCTTCCAGAGCGCCATGAACGCCCTCAATCCGGTCAGCACCGTCGGCGCCCAGATCGACGACGTCCTGCGCGTCCACGTTCCGGGGATGTCGCGCGGCGACCGTACAGAGCGGGCGGTCGAGCTGCTGCGGCGCGTCGGCATCAGCGCCGACAGGCGGCGCTCCTACCCGCACGAGCTGTCCGGCGGCATGCGGCAGCGCGCCGCCATCGCCATCGCGCTCGCGCTCAACCCCGAGATCATCATCATGGACGAGCCGACGACCGCGCTCGACGTGGTGGTCCAGCGCGACATCCTCCACGAGATCAGGGAGCTCAGGCAGGAGTACGGCTTCGCGGTCGTCTTCATCACGCACGATCTGTCGCTGCTCATGGAGATCTCCGACCGGATCGCCATCATGTACGCGGGCCGGGTCGTGGAGACCGGGTCCGCCAAGGCCATCCACAAGTCGCCGCGGCACCCGTACACGCTGGGGCTGCTCCGCTCGTTCCCGCGCCTGCACGGGCCGCGCGAACAGCTGCTGGGCATCCCCGGCAGCCCGCCCGACCTGAGGTCGCCGCCACCGGGATGCGCGTTCCACCCGCGGTGCGGGGTGGCGGTGGCGGCGTGCTCCTCGGTCCTGCCCGAGCTCGAAGGCGACGTCGCGTGCCTGCTGAACGGCGGCCGCGGTCTGGAGGACGCGTCATGATCGTCCTGGAGGGACGGAACCTCACCAAGCACTTCACCGCGGCTCGCGGTCCCCGAGGCCGCTTCGGCAGGCGGCCGCCGGTGCGGGCCGTCGAGGACGTGTCGATCGCGCTGCGGGCCGGGACGGTGTCGGCGCTGGTGGGGGAGAGCGGCTGCGGCAAGAGCACGGTGGCGCGGCTGCTGGCGCAGGTCTATCCGGCCACGTCGGGCGAGGTGCTGCTGCGCGGCGAGCCGGTACGCGCCCACCGCGGGGCGGCGTTCAGGGACTTCCGGCGGCAGGTGCAGCTCATCTTCCAGGACCCGTTCGCCTCCCTGAACCCCTTCCACCGGGTGCGTTACCACCTGGCCAGGCCGCTGCGCATCCACGGACATGTCCGCTCGGACGCGGAGGAACGCGCACAGGTCGCCGAGCTGCTCGAACGCGTCAGCCTCACGCCGGTCGAGCAGTTCATGGACAAGCTGCCGCACGAGCTGTCCGGTGGGCAGCGGCAGCGGGTGGCCATCGCGCGGGCGCTGGCGGTGCGGCCGGTCGCGCTGATCGCCGACGAGCCCGTCTCGATGCTGGACGTGTCGATCAGGCTCGGGGTGCTGCGGCTGCTGGAGGGGCTGGCGAGGGAGAGCGGGCTGGCGCTCCTGTACATCACGCACGACATCGCCGGCGCCCGCTACTTCGCCGAGGACATCACGGTCATGTACGCGGGGCGGCTGATCGAGAGCGGGCCGAGCGAGGAGCTCACGCAGGCGGCGCGGCACCCGTACACGCGGCTGCTGCTGGAGTCGGCGCCGGATCCCGACCGGGTGACGGCGCCGGGGGTCACGCGGCACGGCGAGCCGCCGAGCCTGATCGATCCGCCGGGCGGGTGCCGGTTCCATCCGCGCTGCCCGGTGGCGCTGCCGGTGTGCTCGGAGGAGGCGCCCGCGCGTACCGCGCTGGGGGACGGCCACTGGACGCACTGCTGGCAGGTGGAATCGGCGGCTCAGGCGGGGAGATAGGCGTGGCGGCTCAGGCAGCTCAGGCGGGGCGGTAGCGGGCGGCGAGTTCGGCGGCGGTGGTGGCCATGCGGTCGCGCAGCTCGGCGGGGGCGAGCACCTCGGCGTCCGTGCCCAGCCGCAGGAACTCGGCGAGCGCGTGCTCGATCGACTCGATCGGCACCGTGACCCGCGTCCAGCCCTCCTCGTCAGGCGGCTGCGCGCTCTCCCTGGCCGCCGCCACCACGCCGGGGGTCATGAGGTCGGGCACGCGTGCGACGCCGCGCGGCGACAGCCGGAGCACCGCCTCGCCCCGCCGCAGCCGGGCCTCGAACTCGGCCAGGTACCCCTGCCAGTAGGCCGCCAGGTCGAAGCCGTCCGGCCTGGTGAAGCCCTCGGGGAGCGGGTGCAGGTCGAGGATCTGCGAGACGCGGTAGGTGCGCACGTCCTCGCCCGCCCGCGCGACGAGATACCACCGCCCGGCCTTGACGACCAGCCCGTACGGGTCCAGCCGCCGCTCCACCTCCTGGGGCGCCTTCCACCGGCGGTATCTGACCTGGATGCGGCGCTCGTTCCAGACGGCGTCGGCCACGGCGGGCAGGTAGGTCACCGGATCCTGGTCGCGGTACCAGGTGGGCGCGTCGAGGTGGAAGCGCTCCTGGATGCGCCCGGCGCGGTCGCGCAGCTCCACGGGCAGCGCCGCCATGAGCTTGAGCTGCGCGGCCGTGACCACCGCGCCCAGCCCCAGCTCCGCCGCCGGACCCGGCAGGCCGGCCAGGAACAGCGACTCGGCCTCGTCGGCCGTCAGCCCGGTGAGCCGGGTGCGGTAGCCGTCGAGCAGCTGGTAGCCGCCCTTCGGGCCCGCGTCGCCGTACAGGGGGATGCCGGCGGAGTGGAGGGACTCGACGTCGCGGTAGATGGTGCGTACCGAGACCTCCAGCCGCTCGGCCAGATCCTGCGCGGTCATCCGGCCGCGCGTCTGCAGGAGCAGGAGGATCGAGACCAGGCGGGAGGCACGCACATTCACTGACACTACCTGTCAGTGACCACGGCCTAGCGTCGCCCGCATGAACGATTTCGACTTTCTCGCCGGCCACTGGAACGTCGACAACCGCCGGCTCGTGAAGGCGCTCGCCGGCAGCGACGAATGGGACGAGTTCCCGGGCCGTTCGGTGGCCAGCCGGCACTTCGACGGGGCGGCCAGCTTCGACGAGATCACGTTCCCGACCAAGGGGTCCAGCGGGCTGACGGTGCGCGTGTACAACCCCGAGACACGGCAGTGGGCCATCTACTGGGCCGGCAGCACGAGGGGCACGCTCGACAGCTCGCCCATGGTGGGCGAGTTCGAGGGGGACCGGGGCGAGTTCTACGGGGAGGAGACGTATGAGGGCAGGCAGGTGCGGTGCCGGTTCATCTGGACGGTGCTCGGCCCGGCCGCGGCCCGCTGGGAGCAGGCGTACTCGGCGGACGACGGCCTGACCTGGGAGACGAACTGGACGATGGACTTCAGCCGGGCCTAGGCGCCGGAGCGGGCCCACAGGACCGCCGCCACCGCGACGGCCGCGATCAGCAGCACCAGCGACCCGGCCACGATCGCCCACCACCAGGCCGATCGAGGCGGTTTGGTCTCGTAGTGGGACACGTCGGGCAGCATGTCCGGCGTGTAGGGGAGCCGCTGCGTGGAGGGCGGATCCTGCGGCCGCCCGGGCCGGGGGACGCGCACGGTCGGTGGGGCCGGGGGTGGCGGCACGCGCACGGTCGGAGGGCCCTGTGGGGGCGGGTGTCCGTGCCGCGGCGGCGGGACCTGTCCGGGAGGTCCCTGCCGGGTGGGCTGGGCCGGGAAGGGTGGGCGGTGCCTGATCGTCTGGTGGGGGTCCTGGCCCTGCGGGTCAGGTTGCTCTCGAGTCATGATCTCCTCAGGAGCCGCTGCGGAGAGTGGGGGCGTGCCCTCCCATTGTCACACTTCGCCGGGGGACCCGTCCCGCGGGTTCGTCAGCTCTGGCCCTGACCCTGGCCGTAGGGCGGCTGCGGCGGGTTCTGCCAGCCGGGCTGCTGCTGGTACGGCTGCTGCTGATAGGGGGGTTGCTGTGGCCAGCCGGGGCCCTGGGGCGGCTGGGCGGGCTGGCTCGGCTTGCGCCGGGCCACCACGGCCCAGATCAGCAGGGCGGTGCCGCCCGCGTCGAAGAGCAGGGAGACCAGGCTGGTGACGGCCACGGTCGTCTGAATGTCCGTCGATGAGGTCATCTGCGGGAACAGCACGTACGAGCGGAAGATGTTGAACAGCAGTCCCAGCAGAAGCAGGATGCAGCCCGCCATGCCGATCATCGCGGCCGAGCCGTGCTCGCGCCGGGCCATCGCGGTCATGACGACGCCGAGGAGCAACAGGATGCCCATCACGGCAAAGGTGAGGATACCGGCGATCGTTGATATCACAGGGAACTCCGTTCGAGGCCAAGCCGGACGCGACGACGCTACGGGGATTCGCGCAGATCGTCCAATGCTCTGCTGATCGACCCCTCGTCCAGGCGGCCCTGGTAGCGCACGCCGTTCAGGAAGAGCGTGGGGGTGCCGCGCACGCCGCCGTCGCGGCCGGACTCCTCGTGCAGGGCGATCCGCGCGGCGTGGCCCGGCACGTCGGACCAGGGGTCGATGCCCAGCTCGGCGGCATAGTGCTCAAGGTCGGCGTCGGTGAGGAAGCGCTGGTTGTCGTAGAGGATGTCGTGCATCTCCCAGAACCTTCCGTGGTCGGCCGCGGCCTCGGAGACGATCGCGGCCGACGCGGCCCGGGGGTGCAGCGTGCGGATCGGGTAATGCCGGAAAGCCATCCGTACATCAGGATTTTTCTGGAGGATCTCCTCCAGGACCGGGTGCAGCCGCCCGCAGTACGGGCACTCGAAGTCCCCGTACTCGACGATCGTGATCTTGGCGTCCTCGGGCCCGCGCACGTGGTCCGCCGGCCCGACCGGCACCGTGAGCCGGTCGGGCAGCTCCTCGGGCGGCTCGGCCTCGGGCGGCGCGCACACCCCGCCCCGATCCCACGCCAACCGGAAGATCACCCAGCCCAGCAGGGCGGACAGCAGAGACCCGGCCAGGATGCCGATCTTCGCCTGGGCGTGGATGGGTGACCCGTCGAAGGCCAGATCCACGATGAACAGCGCCACCGTGAACCCGATCCCGGACACGGCCGCCCCGCCCAGCAGCTGCCCCCACACCAGGTTGCCGGGCAGGATCCCCCAGCCGAACCGCAGCGGGAGCCACGTGCCGAGGGAGATCCCGACGAACTTCCCGACCACCAGCCCCAGCGCCACCCCGATGGCGACGGGCGAGGTGAGGGCGGCCCGCAGGGTCTCGCCGTCGAGCCGCACCCCGGCGTTGGCCAGGGCGAAGATCGGCACGATCACGTAGCTGCTCCACGGGTGCAGGCGCAGTTGCAGCCGCTCGTTGACGGAGACGGCCCGCTGGACCCGCCGAGTGGCCTCCCTGGCGGCCCGCGCGCTCGGCTCGCTGGTGAACTCCTGCACGGCCTCGCCGGCCAGCAGCAGTTTCTGGTCCGTGGGCGCGTAGACGAAGACCAGCAGGCCCAGCGCGATGCCGACCAGCGTCGGGTGGATCCCGCTCTCGAGGGTGGCCACCCAGAGCGCGAACCCCAGCACGACGTAGGCCGGCGCCCGCCAGATCCTCAGCCACCGCAGGGTCACGATGGCCGCGAGGAGCAGGACGGCGGTGATGAGCGCGGGGATGGAGAGGCTGGCGGTGTAGAAGATCGCGATGATCATGATCGCCAGCACGTCGTCCACGATGGCCAGCGTCAGCAGGAACGCCCGCAGCGGATCCGGGCACCGGGCCCCCACGACGGCGAGCACGCCCAGCACGAACGCCGTGTCGGTGGCGATAGGCACGCCCCACCCGCCCGCGCCCGGCCCGCCGAAGTTGAGCAGGAGGTAGACGCCGGCCGGCACCAGCATCCCGCCCAGGGCCGCGACGGCGGGCACGGCGATGAGCCGCCGGTCCCTGAGCTGCCCGAGCCGCACCTCGTACGAGACCTCGAGGCCGATGAGGAAGAAGAAGACGGACATCAGCCCGTCGTTGACCCAGTGCCGCAGGTCCAGCGAGAAGTCGGCGTCCCCGAAGGAGATGCCCATGGGGGTGTGCCAGAACGCCTCGTAGGTGTCACCCCATGGCGAATTCGCCCAGAGCAGGGCAAGCACCGTGGCCACCAGCAGCACGGTTGTGCTGCCTGCCTCGGTCCGCAGGAACGCCCGCAACATCACAGATCTCCCCCCGAAGATCCAGCGGAGGCATCCGATCCTACGGTGTCCGGAAGAACAGATAAAACGCCGCATCCCGGGCAAGCAAGAAACCGACGATGGCAACGCCCCAGCTCAGGGCGGACGCCGCGTGCTTGGTCATCCAGGCCCGCAGCCACTCCAGCTTCGGCTCCAGCCAGGCTCCCGCCACGGCGCGCAGCCCCATGAGCGCCAGCGGCGGCAGGATCATGACGAGCACGTACGCGCCCAGCACCGGCACCCACTGCCCGACGCTCAGCCCCGCCGTGGTCATGATGCCGATCGCGGCGAGGTAGGGCACCATCGTCGCCACCTCCAGCACCCCGGCGGTCAGCCCCAGCAGCACCATCACGCGCGGCCCGCCCACCCGGGGCTCGAAGCGGCGCTCGGGCTTGCCCAGCTTCGCGCGCCGCTTGGGGTCGAGCCTGAAGCTCAGCGCGAACAGCCCCACGCCCAGCACGAGCTGCACCCAGTACGCGGGACCGCTGCGCAGCACGTCGCCGAAGCGGTCCATCACCGTGGACAGCCCCAGCATGAGCGCGACCCCCACCAGGAAGTAGAAGACCGTGATGGTGGCCAGATAGATCAGCAACCCGCGCGACCGTTTCGAGGCCAGCAGCAGGTAGACGGGAATGCCGAGGGTGCCGAAGCTGGTGCTGTCGACGAGGGCCAGGGCGGCGAGGGCGAGCAGCAGTCCGATGGTCATGCTCTCGATCGTGCTGGTTCGCGAGCGCCGGTTCCTCCTCCGGCGGGGTGAACCGGGCGTACATACTTCTTCGTATCGCGCCGGAGGAGGCCGGGCCGCGGACGGGCCCGGCCTCTCCCGGTCACAGGTTCCGCAGGTACGCCAGCGACGGCGCGAAGAAGTACTCGCCGCCCTTCATCGTGACCGTCTGGGCCACCTGGGCCTGCGGCGCCGACAGCTCCGGCTTGCCCCAGACCTTCGGGAACGCGACCTTGATGTCCCGATCGCCCTGCCCGATCACCGGGTCGTGCCCGGTGGCCGGGTTCTCGAAGTCGGGGTTGTCGGCCCACGACTGCTGCGTGAACTCGAACTGGCTCAGCAGGCTGCCGTTGAAGGCCATGAACAGCAGCCCGACCTCGCCGCTCGGCCGGGTCTCCGGCGGCGAGTCGTCCCACGGCTCGTCGGTCCGTTCCCCGTACGTCTGGCCGCGCCGCGCCATGAGCACCTCACGCCCGAACGAGCGCGGGTTCGTCTTCCTGATGTGCCCGCTGAACGGGCACTTGCTGCCGTCGTCGCCGTCGAAGGTGAAGTCGTTGGTCACCGGCCCGCCGCCCGCCTTGGGCTTGCTGGTCAGGGGCGTGCCGTCCCTGAACCGGCCGACGATCATGGCGCCCGCCCGGTCGCGGTCGGCGCCGACCAGGCCCAGGCCGTCGGCCAGCTCCTGCTCGATCGTCTTGAACGCCCGTACGTTCTGCTCCAGCTTCCGGAACACCAGGTAGCTGCCGTGGTGGCGGACGGGGTTCGGCGCGAAGGGGTCGGGCACGAGCACGTTGCTCAGCGGGAACGCCGGGTTCCAGTGCTTCTTCGGCTCCTTGTCCACCTCGTCCTTCACGAACAGCGGCTGGCTGCGGCCGTCCACGTACCCGAAGTGCTCGATGCCGTCGCCGGCGGGGTTGCGCATGCCCTGCCCGGTCTCCTCGCCGAGCAGCCGCGCGCTCTCCGGCAGCTCGCCGAGGATCTCCTCGCGCAGCGCCGCCACCGGCTCGGGCTCAGCGTCGCCGATCAGGATGACGGCGTGGATCTCCCGCTGGTACGTGCGCTCCCACGTCTCCACGGGCGGGTCGGCGACCTCGGCGACGCGGCGCTTCATGCCGTCGCGGAACACCCGGTCCTCGAACTTGCGCACGTCCTCGACCGAGTGGCCGAGGTCGCGGTAGCCGGCCTTGCTGATGCCGATGCCGACGTACGGCGTGCCGCGGCTGCCTTTCGCGTTGAAGTCGTGCACCTCCTGCAGGTGCCGGCGGGCCGACTTCATCTTGGTGGTCGCGACGTGCCGGAGGAACGCCTTTCCTTCCGCCGCGTCGTTGAACCGGACGAACAGCACGGACAGGTGCTCGCGCACGTGGGCGCGCAGGATGTTCGGCTGGAGATTGTCGAGCATCGCCTTGGTATCCGCGTCGAGCGTGGCCGAGTCCCAGGCCAGAGGTTGTGCGTTGTTCAGGTCGACAGGCATTGCCGAGTCCCTTCCCCGTTTCGATGTGAAATCGGGCCCCCTAACGCGCGGCACGGGGAACGCCACATCCCCCGTGTTCCAACGCGCCCCACCTGTACGACTCCTGGGAACGCGAGAAGGTTTCCGGGAAAACGGTCGGGTTGCTTTCCCGATCAGCCGACGGTGAGAGCGGTACGCGCCACGCCGCCGTTCTCGCAGCGCACCGTCACCCCGAACCGGCCCGCCTTGACCGCCTTCAGGGCCGACGACCAGGTGGCCGTGGGCGCGGTGGGGCGGTTCCGGACGGTGGCGAAGGCGTTCGAGGTCACGTCACGCACCGTCGATCCGCCGCAGACCGCCGTCACCCTCACCTGCCGGCCGACCTTGGCCGCGGCGGGGGCGACGCCGACGCCCGCGTTGACGGCCGGCACGTCCCCGGACGGCTGCGTGGGGGCGCCCGTGGGGGCGGCCGTGGCCGTGGGGGTGGGCTTGGGGGTCGCGGTGGGGGTGCCGGTGGGCGTGGGGGCCGGGGCGGGGTTGGCCTGCCCGAAGACCACGTCCGAGCAGGAGTAGAACGCCTCGGGGCTGTCGCTGCGCTGCCAGATCGCGTAGATCAGGTGCCGTCCCTGCCGGGCGGGCAGCTTGGCGTTCATCGTGTAGAAGCCGTCCGTCACCACCGGGTTCTGCACGGTCTGGAACGGCTTGGCCTCCAGGTCCGACCACTTCAGCGGCCTGGCCGGGTCGTAGCCGTCCCTGGTGATGTAGAGCTCGAACGATCCCTTGTGCGGCGCGGTCGCCCGATACCTGAACGTGTGGGACGCGCCGCTCGCCAGGGTCGTCGCGGGCCAGTCTGCCCGCGCCTGGTCGAACCCGCGGTATTTGTCCCGCCCCGCGCTGCACAGCTTCCCGTCCGGGATGATCTGGCGGTGCCGGCCCGCCGCGTCGGCGATGTTGACCTCGTTCCAGTCGTAAAGCGGCTGGGTGCCGCCGATGGCCACGGCCTGCTTGCAGGCGGCAGACTTCGGGTTCTCCGGGCCCTCGCTGTAGCAGACCATGGTGCGGCTGGGCGGGTTGCTCATGGTGCCGTGCGCGGAGGCCGTGCCGGGGGCGACGGCGAGCACGAGCAGCGTGGGGGCGGCCAGGGTGGTGGCGACGAGCGCCTTGCGGGTGATCTGCATGTAGATCACCTTGATGCACCAGAAAGAGCGAAACTTCGGGCTTAAGTGTCCTTTAAGGCTGGCTTAGCTGCTATTTCAGTACGCAGCC
Source organism: Nonomuraea sp. NPDC004186 (assembly GCF_053603495.1). NCBI lineage: Bacteria > Bacillati > Actinomycetota > Actinomycetes > Streptosporangiales > Streptosporangiaceae > Nonomuraea > Nonomuraea sp. NPDC004186. The sequence goes on from NZ_JBSGFQ010000057.1 coordinate 62,819, forward strand.
ACACCTGCACCTGGGCCCCGCCCATCGACGACCGGTCCAGCCGCAGCCGGCCCCCCGTCGACTCGGCGAGCCTGCGCGCGATGTCCAGCCCGAGCCCGGTGGACCCGCTGCCGCTGCTGCCCCGCTCCATCGCCGAGTCCGGGTCCGCGATGCCGGGCCCCGCGTCGGCGATCAGGATGCCGACGGTGTCCTGGCCCTCGTGCAGGGTGACGCCGAACGCCGTGCCCTCCGCCGTGTGCCTGAACACGTTCCCGAGCAGCGCGTCCACCACCGCCGTCAGCTCACCGGCCGGTACGGGCACCCGTACCGGAAGCGTGGCCCCGACCAGCTCCCACGGGCGCCGCTGGTCCTCCGCCAGCGCCGACCAGAACGTCAGCCGCTCGCGCAGCACCTCGGCCGCGTCGCACGACCTGGCCGCCCGCGACGGCCGCCGGGCCGCCGCGATGATCGTGTCCACCTCGCCCTCCAGCCTGGCCAGCGCCTGCCTGCCGGGCTCCGCCTGCGGGCCGAGCTGGTCCAGGCTGAGCTTGAGCGCGGTGAGCGGGGTGCGGAGCCGATGGGAGAGGTCGGCGGCCAGCTCCCGCTCGGCGGCCACGAGCTGGGTGACGCGGTTCGCCATGGCGTTGAACGCGGTCGCCGCCGCCTTGAGCTCGGGCGGCCCGTCGGGGTAGACGCGTTCGCTCAGGTCACCGGCTCCCAGCGCGGTCGCGGCGGTGCCGAGCCGCCGCGCCGAGCGTACGACCCGCGCCCCGAGCCGGTCGCCGACCAGCACCGAGCCGAGCACCAGCGCCACGGCCACCCCGGTCAGCACCGCCCATGACGTGACGACGCCCCGGTTGAGGTCGGCGGCCGGGACGAACACCTCGATCACCGCGCCCCGGTCCTCGTCCAGCGCGACCGGGCGCAGCAGCACGTATCCGCCGTCCAGTTCGACGGTGCTCGCCCTGGTCTCGCGGGCGGCCCTGGCCACCTCGGCGGCGGGCGCGCGGGAGGTGCCCTGCGTCGCGCCGCCCTTGACGTGGACGGCCAGCAGGCCGCGCCGCCCTGCCTCGGTGCGGGCCATGGCGTGCCCGAGGTCGTCGCTCCTGGTCGTCAGCGCCAGCACCGGGACCAGCGCGGACGCCTGCCGTTCGGCGCCCGCCAGCGCCCTGGTCTGCGCGGTCTCCTTGACGATCAGCGCCAGCGGCACGAGGAAGGCCAGCGCGACCATCGAGGTGACCGCGACCATCAGCACCGCCAGGGTGCGCCTCATCGGCATGCTCTCATCGGGGCACTCTCGTCGGGCGCTCTCATCGGGGTGCCGACAACATCACGCCGACGCCCCGGACGGTGTGCAGGTAGCGCGGCTGGGAGGCGCTCTCGCCGAGCTTGCGCCGCAACCACGACAGGTGCACGTCGATCGTCTGGTCGTCGCCGTACGACTGCCGCCAGACCTCGGCCAGCAGCTCCTGGCGGGTGACGACGCGGTCGGCCCGGGCGGCGAGGTAGGCGAGCAGGTCGAACTCGCGCCTGGTCAGCGAGAGCGGACCGCCGTCGAGCGCGGCCTCGCGCCGGCCCACGTCCACCTCCAGGCCGCCCACGCGGAACAGCTGGGGCGCGGGCGCGGACCTGGCCCTGCGCAGCACGGCGTCCAGCCGGGCGCTGAGATGGTCACCGGAGAACGGTTTGACCAGGTAGTCGTCCGCGCCCGCCCGTAACAGCCGGACGATCTCGGCCTCCTCGTCGCGGGCCGTGGCCACGATGACCGGCACGTCGGAGACGCCGCGGACCATGCGCAGCGCCTCGGACCCGTCCAGGTCGGGCAGGCCGAGGTCGAGGACGACGGCGTCCGGCGGGCGCTGCGAGATCTCCCTGAGCGCGTCGAGCGCGCACCCGGCGCTGCGGACGGCGTGCCCGCGCCGGCCGAGCTCGTGGATGATCGCTGATCTGACGAATTCATCGTCTTCCACTACGAGAACCGTCGCCATGCGCCCAACCGTACCGACGAAACCGTACATAATTCGTCTCATGCGTCGAGCCCTTCGATACGCGGCGATCTGGTGCGGGGCGACCGCGGTGGCCGTGTCGGTCTCGTGGTTCGGCGTACGGGGCGTGCTGCGGGACGAGTTCGTGGACGACGTGGACGTGGAGCCGTTCGTCGCCCAGACGATCGCGGCCGAGGAAGCCCCGCTGACCCTCACCAGCCCCAGCGCCACCCCGACCGCCACCCCCGGCCCGAGTCGTGCGCCGAGAAAGCCGGTCAAGAGCCCGGTCGAAAGCCCGGTGCAGAGCCCGGTCGAGAGCCCCGTGAAGAGCCCGGTGAAGAGTCCGGTGAAGAGTCCCGCGCCGAGAAAGCCGCTGAAGGTGGTGAAGGTGAAGGGCGGCGAGGTGGCGTTCACGCTCGGCCCGGAGGGCTGCCGCCTGGTGTCGGCCACCCCGGTCAGCGGCTACACCGCCAAGGTCGCCCGCGCCACCGGCTGGATCAGGGTGGACCTGGTCAAGGGCGAGCACGGCACGGGGGTGTTCTGCATCAGTCACGAGCAGCGCACCGACACCTGGGAGTACTGACGAGCGGCGGCCGCCGGGCTACGGCGGGCGTGGTATCCGCACCGCCTCCCTGGGGACGATTCGCCGGCCCGCCCCGGGTGCGAGGGTGGATCACATGGACGCACTTCGCAGGGCCCTGGGCTGGCTGTCGCTGCTGTACGCGCTGATCTTCCTCTCGTTCGGGCTGCTGCACGCCGGGATCGCGTTCGGCCCGGTACGCGAGCCCGTGATCGTGCCGGCCGCGATCGTGGAGACGCTGTGCGCCGGGGCCACGTTCGCCGGGGCGTACGGCGTGCTCGCCAAGCGCGCGTGGGCCTGGGACGGGCTCATCTACGGTCACGCGGCCGCGCTCGGCGGGGTGCTGATGGGGATCCTGTCGCTCGCGCTCGGGGCGGGCCCGGCGAGCACGCTGCTGAGCTGGTATCACAGCGTGATCGCGGTCCTGCTCGCCACCGGGCTGGCGGGTTCCTTCTACGCGTCCAGAGTGCGCGGGGACAGCGGGGTCACGGCTCCAGGGTCCGCAGACAGTCGGCGGCCTCGTCGACCTGGTCCTCGGTGAACACGCGGATGCCGTGCTGCTCCAGCAGCGCCGTCGTGACGCCCTGGCCGGGGCCGCGCCGGCCGCTGAACGTACCGTCGTAGATCGACAGCGCGCCGCACGACGGGCTGCCCTCCTTCAGCACCGCCAGCCGGATGCCGTACGAGCGCGCCACGGCCAGCGCCGACCGCGCGCCCGCCAGGAACTCGGCCGTCACGTCGGACCCGTCGCTCGCCAGCACGCGGGCGGCCCCGGACAGGACGGCCGCCCCGCTCGCGCCGCCCTCGATCTCGGCGGCGGGACGCGGGATCGGCAGCCCGCCTGACACCTCCGGGCAGTGCGGCACCAGCCGCCCCTCCTCGCGCCACGCGGCGAGCCGGGCGTCCGAACTGGTCTTGGCGCGACCGTCGTAGCGGACCCGGCGGCCCATCAGGCAGGCGCTGACGAGGATCCTCTCCATGCCTTCGATCCTATGAGCGCGATCGGCACCAGCGAGACGGCCGCCAGCGCGATCGCGACGCCGAACGCGTACGTGAAGGGCCGCTCCACGCCCGTCCTGGTGAACACCTGCAACAGCACGGCCAGCACCGCCACCCCGAACGGGGAGGCGAGCCGCACCGCGATCGTGCTCAGCGTGGTCGCGGCCGGGATGGCGACCGGCTCCAGCGTCTTGAACGCGGCCGCCATCACCGACGTCGACACCAGCCCGTGCCCGAGCCCCAGGACGAACATCGGCACGAGACCCCCGAACGCCGCGAATCCCGCGATGCCCGCCACCGCCACGACCACGCCCGCCGCGCCGACGCCGCGCGGCCCCTTGCTGTCGGCCAGCCTGCCCGCGACCGGCATCGTGATCGCCGCGCCGATCCCCATCGGGGCCAGCAGCAGGCCCGCCTCCAGCGCGCTCCCGCCCTGCGCGAGCTGGCTGTAGAGGGGCACGAGCACCGTGAAGCCGAACATGGCGGCCGAATAGCACACGAGCGCGCCCACCGCGGCGGCGAACTGCCTGTTCCCGAACAACCGCAGATCCAGCAGCGTGCCAGTCGTCCGCAGCGCCCGCACGGCGAACGCGGCGACCAGCGCCACGCCGATCCACAGCGCGGGGTGCAGCGGGGAGGCACCGTCGCCGATCTCGGACAGCCCGTAGACCAGCGCGGCCAGGCCGGGCGAGAGCATCGCGAGACCCAGCACGTCGAGCCCCTGCGGGTTCGCGCCCGGCTCGCGGGGGAGCAGCAGGAACGCCGCCAGCAGAGCCACGGCGCAGAACGGCACGTTGATCAGGAACAGCCACCGCCAGCCGAGACCCTCCACGATCACCCCGCCCAGCGGCGGCCCGAGCACCGGCACCAGCATCGCCGGGAGCGAGATCATGGCCATCGCGCGGCCCATCCGCTCCTGGCCGGCCGCCCTGGCCAGCATCATCTGGCCGACCGGCAGGAGCAGGCCCCCGCCCAGCCCCTGCACCGCGCGGAAGGCGACCAGGCTCCCGACCGACCAGGCGGCGGCGGTGAGCGCGGAACCCGCGACGAACAGCGCGAGCGAGACCAGCCAGACGTTCCTGGCGCCGAACCTGCCCACGGCCCAGCCGGTGACCGGGACCGTCATCGACAGGGCCAGCAGGTAGCCGGTGACCGCCCACTGCATGGTGGCGAGCGTGGTGTGGAAGTCGCGGGCCAGGGTGCCGAGCGCGACGTTGACGATCGTGGTGTCGAGCATCGTCATGACGACGCCCAGGAGGACGACCAGGCCCGTTGTCCGGAGTGAACTTCGTACGCTGTATCGCATGTCGTACACCGTAGCACTTTCGTACAGTGTCTAGGATCTGGGCGTGAGCTCGATCTGGTCCCGTCCCACGCCGCCCCGCCGCCCGGCCCTGACCCGGGAGGCGATCGTGGCCGCCGCCATCGCCGTCGCCGACGCCGAAGGGCTGGCCGCGGTCTCGATCCGGCGGGTGGCCGCGGAGCTGGAGGCGCGGGCGATGACGCTGTACTCGTACATCGAGCGCAAGGAGGATCTGCTCGCGCTGATGCTCGACGAGGTCAGCGCCGAGGTGCTCGTCGAGGAGCCGCTCCCGTCCTCCTGGCGCGAGGCGCTGCTGCTGATGGCGCGGCGGGAACGCGAGCTGGTGCTGCGGCATCCGTGGCGGGTGGAGCTGATCTCGCAGCGGGTGGCCGTGGGGCCCAACGCGCTGCGGCACGTGGAGCAGAAGCTGGCCGCCTTCGACGGGCTGGAGCTCGACCGGCTGACCCGGTGGCGGTTCCTGGCGGTGTTCAACGACTACATGACCGGGTTCGTGGTGCGGGAGGCGCAGGAGCGCGGGGCGCCCCGGTCGGAGGGGATCAACGAGGCGGAGCGGACGGCCGTGGCGGAGCCGTACATCAAGGAGTTGGTCGAGAGCGGCGAGTTCCTGCGGCTCGCGCCGATGATCGAGCAGGGGGTACGCGGGGCGGACGACAACTTCGAACGCGGCCTCAACTGGGTCCTCGACGGCATCGAACGCGCCATCCCGCAGCGGTAGCGCCGCCCTCGCTTCCGGCCGCCGCGAAATGGGGACCGGGACACCCTGGGGATAGCCTTAGCCCCGATGAACACCGTCATCTCCACGATCGTCATCGTCGTCTCGCTGCTGCTCATGCTGGCGAGCCTGATCGTCGCCGTCCGCAACCGGCCGATGGGCATGGTGCTGCTGGTCGGGTTCGCCGTGCTCGAGGTAGCTGTGCTGGTGCAGGCGGGCTTCGTGATCGCGGCGGTGGCCGGGGGGCAGGGGCCCGCCGAGAAGGTCACGCTCTTCGGCTACGTCGGAGGCCAGGTGGTGATCCCGCCCGCAGGCGTGTTCCTGGCGCTGGCGGAGCGGAGCAGGTGGGGATCGGCGATCCTGGTCGTGGCGGGGTTCGCGATCGCGGTGATGACGGGGCGGATGCTGCAGATCTGGGCGGGCGGCGCGTGACCGCCTCCATCAGCACCGGGCCCGGACGCGCCCTGATCGCGGTCTACGGGCTGTTCTCGCTGGCCGCCGGGGCTCGCGCGGCGGTGCAGATCGTCTCCAAGTTCGACCAGGCGCCGCTGGCGTACTCGCTGTCGGCCTTCGCGGCCGCCGTCTACATCGCCCTCACCGTCGCGCTCTGGCGCGGGGCACGGCTCCTGGCGCTGGTGGGGCTGGGGATCGAGCTGGTCGGGGTGCTGGCCATCGGCACGCTCAGCCTCCTCGACGCGGCCGCCTTCCCCGACGCGACCGTGTGGTCGGCGTACGGGAAGGGGTACGGGTTCATCCCGCTCGTGCTTCCGGTGGTGGGCCTCTACTGGGTGCTCCGCCACAAACGCTGACCCCGGTCGAGCCGTGCGTGCGCCGTCCGTTGGGTCGTCCTGCTGCCCGCAACCGACACAGCCAGGAATAAATGCATATTTCGGTCCTGTTAAGATGGCGATTCGTCCTATGACTTGATGAGTGGAGGACCGCCCCCGATGAGCGTGCTGACCCAAGAGGCACGAGGCCGTACCACCGGACCCCTCGCCTGGCTCCTCGTCCTGGGGATCGTCCTCGCCGCCCTCAACCTCCGCACCGCCGTCACCAGCGTCGGCCCCCTCCTCGACCAGCTGACCGGCGCGCTGGGCATGTCGAGCGTCGGCACCGGCCTGCTCACCACCCTCCCCGTCCTCGCCTTCGCCAGCGTGGGTGCGATCACGCCCACCCTGGCCCGCCGCATCGGCGAGCACCGCCTGCTCCTGCTCGCCCTCGTCACGCTGGGCGTCGGCATGCTGGTCAGGTCGCTCGTCGGCTCCGCCCCCGTGTTCCTGCTGAGCAGCGCCGTGGCGCTCTCCGGTGGCGCGGTCGGCAACGTGCTCATCCCCACGCTGATCAAGCGCCACTTCCCGGCCCGCACCGGGATCATGACCACCGTCTACACCACGGCCCTGGCGGTCGGCACCATGCTGGCCGCCGCCGCGACCGTGCCGATCGAGCGCGCGTCGGGCGACTGGCACATCGCGCTCGGCGTGTGGGCGGCCCTGGCCGCCGTCGCCGCCATTCCGTGGCTCGCGCTCCTGCGCAGTGAGCCGGAGCGGGACGCGGGCAGCCGGGACGCGGGCCTCCGCCGCCTGCTCGGCAGCAAGCTGGCGTGGATGATCGCGATCTACTTCGGCACCCAGTCGATGATCGCGTACATGATGTTCGGCTGGCTCGCCACCATGCTCACCGACAGCGGTTTCAGCACGTCGGAGGCCGGAGTGATCCTCGGCGTGTTCACCGCGCTGAACATCCCGGTCTCGATCGCCGTCCCCATGGTCGCCTCCCGCTTCCGCGACCAGCGTCCCGCCGTGGTCGGGCTCGTCGCGTTCTACGCGGCCGGGTTCCTGGGGCTGTGGGCCGGGCCGGCCGACCTGGCGCTGCTCTGGGTGACGCTGGTGGCGGTGGGCATGGGGTCGTTCCCGCTGGCGCTGATGATGCTGGCCCTGCGCACCCGTACGGCGGAGGCCACGGCCGCGCTGTCGGCGTTCGGGCAGAGCGCGGGATACCTCATCGCCGGCGCCGGTCCGCTGCTGGTCGGCGTGCTGCGCGACGTGACCGGCGGATGGACGCTGCCGTACATGCTGATCTTCGTGGTGCTCGTCGTGCAGCTGTTCACCGGCCTGTACGCGGGCCGCAACCGCTACCTGGAGGACGAGCAGGCGGTCCCTGCGAGAATGACCGGATGAAGTCCACCATCGTCACCTTTCCCGACGGCCGGACCAGCGGCCGTTCCGAGATCGTCGGGGCCGTGCCGGTGGGGGACCGGCACGGTCTCGTCGTCGCCGAGACGCCGTTCCACCCCCTTGACCACACCTGGCCCGACCAGCCCGCAGACTGGGGCACGATCGGAGGCCTGCCGGTCATCGACTGCGTGACAGGGGCCCAGTCGAGCACCGGCGAGGTCTTCGTCGGCGACGCCATCCCGGTACGGCGCGGCACGGAGGGCTGGGAATGGCTGGTCGTCCACGTCACCGAGACGCCGCTGCCCGTCGGGGCGGAGGCCGAGCTCGAGGTGGACGCCGGATTCCGGGCGGCGCTCTCGGCGGGTCACACCGCCTGCCACCTGGCCGCGCTCGCCGTGAACGCGGCCCTGGCCGGCCACTGGCGTAAGGAAGCCACGCCCGACCCGCTCGGGCACCCCGACTTCGACCAGACGGCGATCGTCTCGTCGCGGATCGAGCCGTACGGCAGCGTGGACGTCTACCGTCTGGGCAAGTCGTTGCGCAAGAAGGGGTTCTCCGCCGAGGGCCTGGACTTCGGGAAGGTCGCCCGGCACGCGAACGAGCAGCTCGCCGCGTGGGTGGCCGCCGACGCGCCGGTCCGGCTGGACATTCCGGGGCCGGGGCTGACCGCCCGCCGCACGTGGCACTGCTCGCTGCCGGAGGGCGAGGCGTCCATCCCGTGCGGCGGCACCCACGTGGGGAGCACGGCCGAGCTGGGACGGGTCGAGGTCGCGTTCTCGCTGGAAGAGGCCGCCCTGACCATGCGCACCACCTGCGGCGCCCCGAGCTAGCCGGTCAGCGGCCGGCTGCCGCGCTCAGGGGCCTGCTGGAGGAGCTGGAGGCGACGCACGTGTCGAACGCCCGCGCCCAGGGCTGGTCGTGGGAGCAGATCGCCGACGCGCTGGGCGTTCGGCGGCAGTCGGCTCATCGCAAGCATGCTCGCAGGACGGGGAGGTAGCCGCGTGTTCGCCAGGTTCACCGAGGGGGCCCGCAGGGCCGTGGTCAAGGCCGGGATACTCGCGCTCGACGCGGGCCGGCCCGCGCTCGACGCCGATGTGCTGCTGCTGGGGGTGGCCGAGGTCCGGCCGTTCTCGCTGGCGGCGTTCACCGCCTCCGAGGCCGACGTGCGGGCGCGGGTGGACGTGCGCGACGCGCGGTCACTGCTGGCCACGTTGGGGATCGACCTCGACGCCGTGCACCAGCGCACCAGGGCGGGCCTGGACGCGCCCAGTCTGTGGAGCCTGCGCCGGTCCCGGGTGCGCCCGCTGCGGGTGACCCTGTACGGGCCGCTGGGGGAGATCCCGCTGGCCATGCACTCCAGGAAGGCGATCGAGGTCGCCATGTGGCGCCCCGGGCCGGTCGCGGGTGAGGACCTGCTGTGGGGACTGCTCGCCGACCACGCGAACGGCGCCGCCGCGATCCTCCGGGACGCCGGGGTGGACCTGGCCGCGCTGATCCGCGAGGCCCGCGTCCCCACCCGGCGCACGGCCTGATCGCAGCGGCGTCAGACGGGCTCCAGGTGCGCGATCTTCTCGGGATTCGCGATGAGGTAGATCGTGTCGATCTTGCCGTCCGAGATCAGCAGCGAGGCGACCGTGATCACCCGTCCACCCGCGGAGATGACCATCGCGGGGGCGTTGTTCATGGTCGCCAGCCCGATGGACAGGTCGGAGATCCCCGCCATGCCGATCGAGGCCATGAAGGCCGCGATGTTGGCGGGGGTGTTGATCGACAGCAGCCAGCGGCTGACGTTGTCGGCGCCGGTGATGACCCGCAGCGCGGCCCGGGCCTTGCCGCCGCCGTCGCTGACCATCGTGACCTCACTCGCGAAGAGCTCGATCAGCCCGTCGAGGTTGCCCTCGGCGGAGGCGCTGATGAACCGCTCGGTGATCCGCCGCCGCTCCTGCCTGTCCACGTCGAACCGGGGCCGCCTCTCCCGCACGTGGTCCCGCGCCCGCCGCGCGAGCTGCCTGGTCGCCGGCTCGGCCCGCCCGATGATCTCCGCGATCTCGGAGAAGGGCAGGTCGAACGCCTCCCGCAGCACGAACACGGCCCGTTCGAGCGGCGACAGCGTCTCCAGCACCAGGAGCAGCGCCAGCTCGACCGACTCGGCCAGCTCGGCGTGCTCGGCGACGTCGGGCGCCGTGCTGATCGGCTCGGGCAGCCACGGCCCCACGTACGACTCCCGCCGCGACTTCGCCCACCGCAGCCGATCGATGGCCAGCCGCGAGGTCACCCTGACCAGGTACGCCTTGGGCTCGTCGACAGTCGCCTCGTCCACCCCCGACCAGCGCAACCACGCCTCCTGCACGACGTCCTCGGCGTCGGCGGCACTGCCCAGGATCCGGTACGCGACCCCGGTCAGCAGGCTTCGGTGGTCTTCAAAGGTCGGCATGAAACCATAGACGTATCACAGGGCTCTCGGTGTGACACAGGGGCTCCCGATCTCCGATACACTTGGTGATCGCAAGGGGCTATGGCGCAGTTGGTAGCGCGCCTCCATGGCATGGAGGAGGTCTGGGGTTCGAATCCCCATAGCTCCACTCTGGGCCGTTCTTGAAACGGCCGGACTGAAGTTGACGGGATCCCGTCTGATCATTGAGATCGGGCGGGATCTTGTTGTTCCAGAGGTTTCCGAATCGGGTTCGTCCTGGTTCGGGGACTGCCGAGCGGGTCTCTGGGAAGGCCCGGGTGGTGTCAGGCCGCTGGTGGGGGAGCGAGATCCGGCCGTTGGGCATGGCGAGGCCGACGGTGAGCGGGGCGCTGCGACAGGGTGGCGGGTTGTGCGGCTTATGGGGCGGGTGGTGGCCTGCTCTGGCCTGCGGGTGGTGTGTCGTCGAAGGGCTGGGCTGGAGTCTGCGGCGTGTCGGCGACTGTGACGGGCTCGTCTTGGGGCTCGTGGATGTGGCGCCACTGGTCGAGGAAGTGGTCGTTGGTGACGGTGACGAGCAGCGCGACCAGGATGGTCTGGGCGACGCGGGCGCGGGCGAGCCGGTTCTTCGGGTTGCTCAGGTCGAGGTCGTGGCCCTTGAGACGGCCGTTCAACCCCTCCGTCATCGCCCTGGCAGTGGAGTACGTCCTTCGCCAGGAGGGGCTGAGGCAAGGCAAATCCGGACGGAACTTGTCGAGGTGGCCGAGGTCGCCCGGGGTGCAGGATGATCGTGTGCTGGGACGAGGATCTACATCTTGCCGGGCGCTGACGATTGAGTCTCCGCAGGCGGTGAAGGGCTCACGTTCGAGTGGTCGATGTGCAGGTCCATGAGGTCCGGGTTGTACCTTGCCAGGAGGTAGTACGGTCGTGCCGCAGCGACCAGGACGTCCCGGGAGCCTATCCCCCGGTCCAGTGCGTGTAGTTCCAGGGCTCCGGGTTCGGCGCCCCATCGTTCGCTGATATGGGTCAGAATGCGGTCCGCCGACAAGGTATGGATGTCGAAGATGGACTGAGTCTGCTGTGCGTGCTCGTTCACCGACTTCGCGGCGTTGACGAGCTTCGCCGCTGTCGAGACAATTGGCCGCCGGCGCAGCGCGTCCAGCGCCAGGCCGTCCGCGGGAGCCCCAGGCGTCAGCTGGAAGCTGCGCACCAGGAAGGTGCCGAGCTGGTCCTTCAGCGGGCGTGAGGTTCGCTCTGACGGGGTCAGCCACAGGTCGAGGAAGCTCAGCTCTTCGAGGTTGTCAGATCGGGGATCCGGGATGACGTTGCGATGCCGTGCGTGCTCCAGCGCTCTGTCGAGGGTCGCCTCCGTGTGCTGGGTCCGGCAGTTGGAGGCACATTCCTGGACCAGATGGTTGAAGACCAGGTCCCGGTAGAAGTCTGGGTAGTCCCGGGCGAAGAGCTGACACATCCGCAGGACGCTCATCTCGGCGGTCCGGCCGTCCTCGGTGTCGACGCTGCGTGCTCCCAGCTGCCAGCGGTGCACGTAGATGGTGGGTGCCATGGTGAAGTTGGGCGAGGGGTGCGTGGTGCCGTTCGCGCGGCTTTCGTGGGGCATGCGTAATCTGTGGACCAGTTGCAGTGCGTCGTCGCGTTTGAGGTTGACGGCCCGGGTCGCGCACAGATGCCGTAGCGCTTCGACCTTTGCGGCTGGTATGGCCGCCTCGCGGGCGAGCTGGATGAGTTCCGGGTAGGAGCGCAGGCGGTACGGCCGCCGGGCCAGCACGGCGACGAGGTGAGCGGCGGTGGGCTCGTCGAGGATCCCTTCCTGTATGCACAGGCTCAGGGTCGCGCGTATGTTGACGAGGGCTTCGGAGAGCGGCCGGTAGCGTTCCTCCGCTGGACCGTGCAGGAGGGCCACCTCGTCGTCGGCCGTCAGCCGGCCTTCCAGGTAGTCGCGGTAGATGCGTCCCACGCCGTGCATGCCGAAGGTGTCGAGTTCGGCTGCGCGCAGAGCGCCCATGCTGGCAGCGCCGAGGACTGTCACGCCGGTCTGGATGAGGGAGAGGATCTCTTTGTGCCGGACGGCGCGGGTCTGGCGGAAGTAGCCGTCGATGATGCCGACGACGTCTCCCTGCTGGGGCGCGAGTTTCAGCAGGTCTCCTGCCGCTACCGGTGGGAGGACGGTGATGTCGTCCGCCGTGAGCAGATCGGCGGCCTCCGGCAGGCTGGGGCCGACGAAGAGGTACCGGGTCATCACATGAACGCCGGTTCGCAGAGAAGCCCGGGGCAGACCACTCGTACGACGGGGATCCCGAGGTCGGGCCTGGTATGGTCCGCGACCAGCGGAGATCGCCCGGTCAGGGCGAGGACGCGGGTGACCGTGGTGCGCAGGTCGTCCGCGAGGGTTTCGTTGCGGACGGAGGCGATCTCGTCGTAGCTGAGCCCGTCGGCTTTCGAGAGCGGTGCGGGACGCGCGGACCCGCTCGAGACGGCGCGCCGGTAGGCCCCCGTGGTGAGGTCGTCCCGGGCTCCGGCGATCTGGGTGGCGCGCGACTGCGCGGCTTCGGTCAGGGCGCGGCACAAGGCGACGTCACGGTCAAGGTGGGCACCCGCGCCGGCGAAGAGCACCGGGAACTCTTCGCTCCAGATGGTGGCCAGGAAGCAGGCGAGCCCGGTGGGCGACGGGAGTACTTCGACCCGGACCTCGACCGCGGCCGCGTCCATGAGGCCCAGCAGCTCCTGGGCTGGACCGTCCACGGTGGCCAGGTCCAGGGCCGGTGATGGGTTCCTCTTGGCGCGGGTCAGACAGTCGCGTTCGATGACCTCGTAGATGCCGTGGAGTGCCGCTTCGGCGAAGGTGTTACCGCTGGCGAGTCCATTGCTGTTCTGGGCGAACAGGGGTGGTGCCCAGGTGTCGCGCACACGGCCGTCAAGGCGCAGCAGGTCGGTCGGCAGGAAGGTGTCCGTTCCGTCGTCCAGGCGGCTTGCCCTGGTCCATTCAAGCTCCAGGCCCGGCCGGAGGTGGTGGCGGGGTTCCAGGGGCAGTTCGTGGACGCGGTAGCCGCACGCGCGTTCCATGTCGCCAACGGTCGCGGTCGTCTCGCCGGGATCTATGCGCTCGGCGTGCCAAGATTCGATCGATTCCATGGCAGCCGAGACCTGGGCGAGGTCATGAGTGAGGCCTTTGCCCTGGCTCACCGACACCGTCCGGGAATTCGGGCGGACGGCCTGGTGGACCGGTATGCCGATCTCGTCGAGCCAAGTGACGTCGGCGAGCCGGGTGATACCGACGATCGGGAAGAGTGGCTGGATCCGGCGCAGCGTGTCTGTGGGGGTCAGGACGCGGTGGGTGCCGGACACGCAGGCTTTGCGGATCTCGTCGAGGGCGGGAACGGGGTGTGCAAGCACTCCGTCCCCGCCCGACAGGTTGTCCGCCATGCCGCTGTCGGTGTGGTCAACAGTGGTGAGACGGCTCAATCTGAACCGTCACGCGCCGTGGACGTCGGCGGGCTCGAGGTCGTCGTTGTCCTTCAGCTTGACGCTCCAGACGGTGTCCTTGCTCGTCATCTGGAGCAAGTTGGTCAGCTCGCCACGGAGTTGGGTTGCGGTGGGCAAGTTGAGATTCATCCGCCAACCTTTCTGTCGTCGGCCGGTAGCGCACCGGCGATCCCACGCTGAGCGTAGCCAAGCCTGATCTTCCTGAGAAGATCTTTCCCGTCGGAATCCGGGCGCGGGCTTCGACGTTCACTGCGCCGGCGTCGCGGCGACGAGGACCACCTGCCTGTCCTGACCGTGTTCGAAGAGGCGCACCTGGAGCCCACAGCGGGTGAGCTGGTCGGCCACCGCCGCGCTGTCGTGGTAGAGGTAGCGCCAGACGAGCACTGTGTCGCCCGGCTCGAACGACACCCTCCTCTGGTCATCTCCGACGTCGAAGGTCACGGTGACCGGCTCGATGAACCGTGCCCGGACGAAGACTTCGCTGCGAACGCGGTCGAACCCTGTTTCCGTGACGTACCAGGAGCGGTCGATGGCGAGCAGGTCCAGTCCCACCAGCTGCTGGGGCTTGTACGGGCCGCCGACGCTGACCTGATCCATGAACGGGGGCCTGTCGACGCCGGTGTCGATGCGCAGCGTCAGCAACAGCACGTCGTGGTCGCTCATGGCGTGACATACGTGGCGCAGGACCTGGGCCGGCTCGGCGAAGTTGTACGGCGTCCCGCCGGCCAGGACGACGAAGCGGACCGGATCGGCACCATCGTGGCCGAGCATGGGTTTGGCGGTGAGGACGCGGGCGAGATCGGGGCCGGTGAAGTCGCCGCGGCACAGCTCGAAGCGCTCCACATGAGCGGGGAAGCCAGCTCGGAGGTTCTCCCTGGCCAGCTCAAGGATCTCTGCGCTGATGTCGATCGCGCGGTAGCCGGTCAGGCGGGACCTGTCCAGCAGGTGGCGGATCAGCCCGCGCACGGGACGCGTCGTTCCCGGCCCCAGATCGACGATCTGCACCGGCGATGATGACGGCGCAAGGGCGAGGAACTGCTCGGCGTGGCAAGTCAGGAGCGTGTCGAAGTCGCTCAGCATCGGTGCGAGTTCGGGGTTGGACGGCACTTCGCTTTCGCGCCACATCTCGCTCCCGTCGCCGAGGTAGGTCAGTTCGTACGGAAACTCGGCACGGTCGTTGAGCGAATCGACGATGGCACCCACCTGTGTCGCCGAGTAGGCGCGATAGAAGTTCTCGTGCGGCGACACCGCATGCTGCTGTACACCCATCACGTCGGACAGTACATCGCCGGCCACATACGTCCGTCTACTCCTCCACAGCCCCGGCTCCAGACGGGTCACCGCCGTTAACGCTGACGGTGACGGATCCTGCGGATCAGGAACGCCGAATCAGCTGTTCTTTATCCGCCGAATCGTCGTGCTGAGCGGAGGTTTGATCATTTCGCGGTGCAGGCCATGGCACCAGCGTCGGCGTCCGGCGGAGCGTGCCCGTCTCCTGATCTCCGAGCTGCACGATGCCTTGAAACAGGAGGGGCTCGGTCGCGCCGAGATCACTGGCAGCGAGATGGCTCGCCGGGGGGCATCGGGAAGCCTGATGGATGTCTCGGCCTCGGCCGATGTACTCATCCGCGACGACCTGCCACGCGGCTTGTCGCCGATCTCGCAGATCCTGCGCCGCCACGACGCCGCAGACACGGCTGAACTCCGTTACGCATCCCCGCCGCGTGCTTCGGTTCCCATTCCCTGACGCCTCAGCCGCCCCTTCTGGCCGAATACGCGGGAAACGATCAACACCCGCGTGGGAAGCGATCTCCAACGGCGCCAATGGTCCACAGGTCAGATGTACTCGTGAACAGCCCACTCTCATCAGACCGCCTTCGACCTGCCGAAACGGCTCAAGGTCGGGGGCGGTTCCGCGTCTGGGGACGCACGCCGGATGCCGGTCAGAGCCGGGTCTTGTCGTCCATCAGCGCGATCTTCTTCAGGACGTCTTCTGGCGGGACGCCCTTGGCTCCGCTGAGGTCGGCCCCGCGCAGGTCGATCTTCCCCTGGCCGCTGGGCCATTTCGCGCCGGTGAGGTCGGCCCCACGGAAGTGGGTGCCCGTGAAGTCGACGCCGCCCAGGTCGACGCCCGTGAGGTCGGCACCGTCCAGGTCCGCGTACCGGACCTTCGCGTCGATGAGGCTCGCGCCGGGAAGCCGTGCCCCGCTGAGGTCGATGTTCGTCAGGTCGGACCCGGCGAAGCTCGCCCCCGTGAGGTTCGCCCCGGACAGCGACACCCGGATCCAGGTCGAGGAGCCGATGTCCGCGTAGGAGAGGTTCGCGTGGTCGAGGAAACTGCGAACCCATCTGATGGAGCCGTCCGCCTTCTCTATGTATTCGCGGTGGCCGAAGTCGGTGTCGGTGAGGTCCGCGCCGGACAGGTCGGCGTTGACCAGCGTCAGGGCCGTGGCGCGGATGCCCGACAGGTTCACCCAGTGCTGCGCGGCCCACGGCGGCCCTGTCGGCGGCGACGTGCCGGCGGGCTTGTTCCTGGCGATCACCGCGAGCGCCGCCTGGATGTCCGCCGGGATGCGTGGCTCCTTCTCCTTGACCTTCTTCGGGGAGCGCTCGCGTACGTAAGTGGCGAGCACGTCCACGACGGTCCGCTGATCGCGCGGCGAGTCGCGAGAGATCCTCTCCAGGGCGTAGATCGCGCCGACTCTCCCCTCCAGCGTGTCCGAGCCGATCTGCTCGATAGCCCGCGTGTAACGCTCGGTGATCTGGCCTTCCTGCGTGGTGTCGAGCGAGCGGGCGGTGTAGAACAGCCCCGCCGCCGTGAACAGCAGCCCCAACAGCACCCCCGACGTGGAGAGCAACTGCATTCTGTTCTGCGTGGCGAGCGCCCTGATCTCGATGCGCTCCTTCACGGGCAGTGCCTCGAACTCCGCGCGGGAGACCCCCTTGATCGACGGGTCCCGGCCGTCGGAGAAGGTGCGCTCAAGACCTTCAATTAACCAGCCCGCGAGCGTGCGCATGCGCTGCATGAACCAAGTAAAGCCCGACAAGGGCCTACGTGGGGATGGCCTGCCGCACGCGTGTCCGGACGCCCGCGGCGGCAGGTCGCCCGCCTCGCGGATCCGCGGGCGTCCGGCTACGCGATCTATCCGTGGCCCGTGGGCATGGCTAGGCGCCGCACATCTGGCAGGAGCACCGAAGGCAGCTCGTGGAGCCGTTGGGATACAGGTAGATGCACATGCAGGAGTCGCAGCACCCGATCCACGTCGCGGCGTGGGCCTCCTTCCTGGGGACCAGCAGTCCCAGCATCGCGTCACTGACCTTGCCGAACAATCTGTTCATGGTGTACCTCCAGGTACGACGCGGATGTGTTCGGATTCGACCGTATGGGTGCTGCCGATAGGGCTGATACACGAATGTGTATGCGTGCCCTTCGGGAAATGTCCGCTCAATGTCCGGTGGCTGACCTTGTTGCGGGCCTTTTCGTTTCCGAGGATTCGAGGTGATGACCCCTGGTTCAATGGAATTCACGGTGCTGGGCGGGCTGGCGATACGGGCGAATGGGCGGTTGCTCAGGCCGGGAGCCCCGAAACAACGCACACTCACGTCCCTTCTGCTGGTGCGGGCCAACTCGCTTGCCCCGCTTCACGAGATCACCGAGGAATTGTGGGGATCGGCTCCCCCCAAATCCGCCACCGCCAATCTCCGCACTTATGCGGCGCGGCTTCGAGCCGCGTTTCCGGCGGCGGAGCGAGATCGCCTGGTCGTCCGGCCGCTCGGCTATCAACTGCGGGTCGATACAGCCGAACTCGACCTGAGGGCGTTCGAGGACAAGGCCTCGTCCGGTCGCGCGGCTCTCGAAAAGGGACGCGCCGAGGAAGCCCTGCGGCAATGCGAAACGGCGCTCGCCTTGTGGCGCGGGCGGCTGCTGGAGGACGTCCCCCACGGGCCGGTCATCGCCGCCCGTGAGGTCGCGATCGACGAGCAGCGCCGAGCGGTCCAGGAGGACCGCTGCGAAGCACTCCTGCTGCTCGGCCGGCCGGCACCCGCCATCTGGCCCCTCCGTTCGCTCGTCACGGAGCTGCCGCTGCGGGAGCGGGCGTGGGCGCTGCTGATGCGCGCTCTGTACGCCGACCACGACGTCGCCGGGGCTCTCGACGCGTACGAGCAGGCCCGCGTCGCGATCACCGGGTCCCTGGGCATCGAGCCCGGCGAGGACCTGCGGCGCCTCCACCAGGCGATCCTGCGCCGGGACCTGCGCCCGCCCCGCGCGGTCGCCTCGGCCTCCCCGCCGTGCCGGCTGCCGCGGAAGCCGGTCATCGTCGGGCGCGAGCCGGAACTCTCCTTTCTCACCCGGCGGCTCGGCGCCGCCGGCGGTCTGGTGGTGGTGCACGGCCCAGCGGGAGCCGGCAAGTCCTCGTTGGCCCTGCACGCCGCCCATCTGGTCGCGGATCGCTATCCGGACGGGCAGCTGTACGTGGACCTGCGACCGCGCCGCCGGCCCGTGAGCGATGCCGATACCGCCCTCGCGCGATACCGGTCGCTCCTGGCGGAAGGCCGCATGCTCGTGGTGCTGGACAACGCGCCCGAGGTCGCGCACGTCCGCCCGTTCCTCGCGGCCGCCCGGCTGTGCACGTTCCTCGTCACGAGCTGTCCGATGCTCACGACGCTGGACGGCGCGCTGCACCTTCGGCTGGACAGGCTGGGACGGCAGGAGGCGATGGCGTTCCTGGCGCACCATGTCGATCCGGAAAGGCTGCGGGAAGATCCCGGCGCCGCCGCCGAGGTGGTACGGCTGTGCGGCCGGCTGCCGCTCGCCCTGCGCATCGTCGCCGCCCGGCTGGTCGCGCATCCCGGCTGGTCCGTCCGCGAGCTGCTGGAGCGGCTGGCCGACGACCGGCACCGGCTCGACGAGCTCCAGGCCGGTGACCTGTCGATGCGGGCCAGCATGTACGCGCAGGTCGAGCACCTCATGGCAAGTGAGCACCCGGTGGATCGGCTCGCCATCGAGGTGTTCCGGCAGCTCGGCTCGCTTCCCGCCGCGGAGATCAGCGCGGGGGAGGCCGCCCGGAGGCTTCATGCGCCTGTCAGGAGCATCAGCCGGGCACTGGATCGGCTGGTCGAGATGGAGCTGCTCGACTTCCACGCGCGTGACCGCTACCGGATGACGGAGCTGCCCCGGCTCCTGGCCCGGGACATCGCCACCGTGTCCCGGGGCGCCTTAAGGCTCATGCCCGGCGTTTGACCGTCGTCCCGAGCAGGCTCTCGCCGTCGAAGAAGCCCACCGTCCGGGAATCCAGGCTCCAGTCGGAGTTGTCGCCCAGCACGATGAACTTCCCGGCGGGGATGGGCGTGCCCGCGGGCCGGCTGACGGCGGTCGCCACGTCGGCGGGGATGGGGTCACCGGCGACCCCCGCCACCCGTTTGATCAGCAACAGCGGGATCGAATCCGTCGCCGCCCACCGCACCACGACGATGTCGCCCCGGCGCAGGCGGTCGACTCCGGCGCGTACCACCAGCACGCGTTCACCACCGCTGTAGGTGGGCGCCATGCTCGTGCCCGTGATGGTCACGGCGACGAACCGGCGCCTGACGTACGCGAGGCCGAGCGCCACGGCGCCGCCGACGACGGCGAGAACCCAGCCGTTCACGACGGCACGCTCTGCTCGTCGGCCCGGTATCCCCGCGCCTGCCTGGTGAACAGCCGCGCGTAGGTGCCTCCCAGCGTGAGGAGCTCCTCATGAGTTCCGTACTCGGTCACCTGCCCGTCCTCCAGCACGGCTATGGCGCTCGCGTCCGTCATGGCACCGAGCCGGTGGGACACGAGCACGCTCGTGCGGCCCGCCCGATATCGCCGCAGCCGCTGGTGGATCTCGTGTTCGGCGTCGGCGTCGAGCCCCGAGCTCGGTTCGTCGAGAATCATCAGGTCGCACTGGTCGCGCAGCATCGCACGGGCGAGCGCGACGCGCTGCCACTGCCCGCCGGACAAATAGACCCCCGTGCTCGCGTCGGTCTTGTCGGCCTCGCTGAAGAACAGCCGCGAGAGCAGGGTCTCGTAGCCGTCGGGCAGGCCGGCGAGGAGGGAATGGGCGCCCGCGTCGCGTGCGGCGGCCTCGATGCGGGGCCGGTCCTGGAGCGCGCGGACGTCACCCAGGCCGACATTCTCCGCGGCCGTCAGGTCATAGGCCATGAAGTCCTGGAACACCGCGCTGATCCTGCTCCGCAACGTCTCCGGCGGCACCTCGCGGATGTCCACGCCGTCCCAGAGGATCACGCCCCGGTCGGGGTCGTAGAACCGGCACAACAGCTTGACGATCGTGCTCTTGCCCGCGCCGTTCACGCCGACCAGACCGAGTACGGAGCCGTACGGAATGAACAGGTTGACGCCCCGCAGCGCCCAGGGATGCTCCGGCGAGTACCGGAACCAGACGTCGCGGAGCTCGATCCCCTGCCGTAGCCCCGCCAGCGGACGCCGGCGCGACGGCTCGGGGAGGTCGGGCCCGGCATTCACGACGGCCCGGTAATGGTCGAACATCAGGAGCTGGAAATGAGCCCCCGCGACCTCGGTGACCAGGCGTCCGAGCGCGAGCCCCACGCCCGCCACCGCGGCCGCGAACATCGTGATGTCGCCCACGGAAAGCTGCCCCGAGCCGGCTGCGTGGACGGCCCAGACGAGGCCCGCGCCGGACACCGTCGCGCTGACCAGGCCGAGGCCGCCCTGCGTGAGCATTTCCCGTCTGCCGGTGCGCCGCTCGGCGGCGTTCGCGGAAAGCCTGTCGGCGCGCATCAGGCTCCGCAGGTGACCGCCGATGCCGAAGAGCCGTACCTCCTTGGCGGCGTCCACGCTCCCCAGCAGGTCCCCGAAGAAGATCTCCCGCCTCTGCAGCGGTCCGATGTGCCAGAACATCTGGGCCCGCCGCCGGGACAGCAGGAATTCGGCGATCGTCATCGGAAACGCTCCCATGAGCACGGCCACGACCATCAGGGGACTGATGACGATGAGCGAGCCCAGAAAGCCGGCGACGCTGATCGCCGCCTGGACGAGGGAGAGCACCGCGGCGACGACCCGTCCCGGGGCGACCCCGCCCGACTGTTTGGCCATGCGCAGCCGGTCCAGGAAGGCGGGATCCTCGAAGCGCCCGAGCCCGGCGAAGGAGTTGACCACCGCGTACAGGCGATCATCGGCCAGCAGCGCCACGGAGCGGCCCAGCTCCTCGGTGACATATTGGGCGGCACGCGGCAGGACGGTGACGACGGCTCCGGCGGCCGCCAATCCGGCGCCGAGACCGGTCAGCGTCGTCGCGTCGGCGTGGCCGGTGGCGATCTGGTCCAGGATCAGCTTGGTCAGCCACGAGACGGCGACGGGGACGGCGCCGCTCACCACGGTGAGGCCCACGTACACCAGGAACGTCGCAGGCCCGGCCCGCCAGGCCAGGCCGAGGGCGTGGCCGACGCCCCCCAGACGAGGCAGCCGCACCGTCAGGCCGTTGCGACGTCGTGGGGCAGCAGCGCGGCGGGGGCCGACTCCGATCGGAGCACCTGACCCGAGGAGTCCACCACCCCGAAGAGCGGGTACGCCGTCACGCCGAACCCCGTGGCGATCGGCCCGTCGGGCGCCTCGCCCACGACCCTCGCCACGGGGGTCAGCCGCTCGACGTACTCGGCGGCGCGGTCGCGTTTGCCGATGACGACCACCAGGGTGTTCTGCCGGCCGCCGGGCCACTTCTTCGCGGTTTCGACGAGGTGGGGCAGGCTTTCCTCGCACGGTTCGCAGCCGGGCGTCAGGAAGGCGACGAGGGTGTCGCCCGCGAGCAGCGCCCGCGCGACCGGCTCCCCGTCGGTCGTGGTGGCGGCGAAGTCCCCGACCTGGCTGCCCACCGGTAGAGAGGGTGCCTCGCCCGTGATCGGGGTCGCCCGGCCGGCGAGCAGCTCCGTGTGCTCGCGGAGCCGCCGGATCACACCGAACGTGAGCAGCAGATTGAGCACCGTCAGCACGCTGACGAACGCAAGGATCGCGACGAGACCTGACATGGGGGTCCTCTCCCTTTCGCCGTGGCCGGGCATCGGAACCCTAGGAACCGCGGCGATAGGCCCCGCATACGCACTCGTGTATCGGCCCGATCGGCAGCCTCTCTACGGTCGGCTCCGAGAACCGTCGGCGTTCCGCTTGGAGGCGGGAATGAACAGATTGTTCGGCAAGGTCAGCGATTTCATGCTCGGCCTGGTGGTGCCGAGGGCCGAGGCGGCGGCGTACGCTCCGCCCCCGGAGTGGATCGGGTGTTGTGACTTCCAGATCTGCAAGTTCCGGAGCGGGAGCGGCGTGATCGCGTGCGCCCAGTGCCTGGACCCGCGCTGCCGATGACCGCGTAGGCGCGAAGGCCCGTCCGGACGGGCCCTCCGACAGGTTCTTCAGGTCGGTGGCCACGTCGACCTCGGGGTTGGCGCGGACCTGCCCGCCGACTGGGTGGAGGCCGCGCGGC
>NZ_JBSGFQ010000058.1:0-83350 GCF_053603495.1 Nonomuraea sp. NPDC004186
GCGTCCCGAAGGGCGGCGACGCGCCGGGCAACGGCGACGTCTTCCTCGTCAGAACGTCACCAGCGGATCCCCGATGAAGTCGGCGATGAAGTTGCCTTTCCTCGCGCCCCACGATCTCGCGCACCAGATCGGCCGGGTCGCGGCCGGCGAGCGGTCCCTGGCTGACGAGGTGTCCGTCGCGCAGGACGGCGACCCGGTCGGCGATCCGGTAGACCTCGTCCAGCCGGTGGCTGACGTACAGGATCCCGTGGCCCCGATCGCGGAGCGTGCGCAGGACGTCGAAGAGGCGCTCGCACTCGGCGGCGGGCAGGGAGGCGGTCGGCTCGTCCAGCACGACGATCCGCGCGTGCGTGGCCAGCGCGCGGGCGATGGCGACCAGCGAGCGCTCCGCCCGCGTCAGGTGGGCGATCGGCTCGTCCGGGTCGAGGCGGGCGGCGACGATCCGGAGGGCGTCCACGCAGCTGCGGCGTACCGCGCGCCAGGAGATGAGGCCGCCGCGCCGGGCGTATCCCCTGCCGAGGGCGATGTTCTCCGCGACGGTCATCCACTCCACGAGGCCGAGGTCCTGATGGATGAACGCCATTCCGGCGGAGGCGGCCTGGCTGCCCAGGGGGTGGCCGGCCACGACGACCTCTCCCCCGTCGGCGTGGTGGACGCCGGCCAGGATCTTGATCAGCGTCGACTTGCCCGCGCCGTTGGCGCCGAGCAGGGCGAGGACGTCGCCGCGGCGGAGGTCGAGATCCACTCCGCACAGCGCGTGGATGCCGCCGAAGCTCTTGCGCAGCCCCCGGATCCGGACGAGCGGATCCGGGTCCGCCGCCGATCCCGGCCTGGGACGCGGGTCACTCGCCATCGGGGTGGCGCGATTCCCACGCCTTGACGATCTGCGACCTGGACGAGAAGTTCAGCTTGCGCAGGACGTTCTCGACGTGGCACTCCGCGGTGCGCTGGGCGATGACCAGCGTCTCGGCGATCTGCTTGTTGCTCAGGCCCTTCGCGACCAGGTCGGCGATCTCCCGCTCCCTGCGGGTCAGGAGGGACGTGGCGTCGGACTCGGGCTGGGCGCTCTCCGCGCGCCGCGCGGGCTTCTCGTCCAGCGCGTACGCGGCGGCCTGCTCGGGGGTGAGCGCCGCGCCGCGGTCGAAGGCCGCCTTGAACGCCCGCTCCGTGAGATTCCGCCGGAGGCCGGACTCGCACCGGTCGTGGGCGCCGACCAGGTGCCCGAGGCCGGGCAGCGACGTCCCGATCGACTGCCAGACCATGTGGGCGGCGCCCAGCATCTGGGCGGCCTGCTCGTACCGCTCGTCGTCGGCCAGGATCCAGGCCAGCCCCTCCAGGCACTGGGCCAGGCCGAGGTGGTCGTTGCAGCGGACCTTGAGCCGCACGGCGTCCCGCATCATGGTCACGGCCTCCCGGAGCGCGCCCTGGCGCCGCCGGTCGAGGGCCGCTACCCACAGCGCGTACGAGATCGACCATTCGGCGTTCGCGCGCTCGGCCGTCTCCAGCACCTCCTCGCAGAGCGCCGTGGACCGCGGGTCGTCCATGAGGACGGCGGTCATGGCCAGCTGGAAGAGGGCCACCCACGCGTGCCCCCGGTGACCGAGGGCGCGGCGGCGGGTCAGCGCCTCGTCGAGGAGCTTCATGGCCCGGGAGAAGTCGCCGGCCAGCAACGCGGCGAACCCGGTGATGTGCAGTGCGCCGGCGAGCTGGGCCTCGTCCCGAAGCCGCTCCGCCAGCGCCTGGCACTCCTCCAGCAGCGGCTTGGCGGCCTGCGGGTCGCCCCGCAGCAGGACGAGCCACGCGTCGACCCACAGGGCCTTGGCCCGCCCGGCGCTGGCGCCGGACTCCTGCGCCAGCGCCCGTTCCAGCCAGTGGTGGCCCTCGCTCGGGGAGCTCCACGAGAGCCGGTGGCTCCACATCGCGGCGGCGATCTCGAGCGCGGCCCACGCCTCGCCCGGCGCGCCCAGGCAGAACTCCAGCGCGGAGCGCACGTTCCCCTGCTCCTGGATGAGGCGCCCGAGCCAGTCCATCTGGTGCTCGCCGAACCACTCGTCCTCCGCCCGAGCCGCCAGCCGGCGGCACCAGTCGCGGTGGCGCAGCCGCAGGGCCTGGTCCTGGCCGGAGGCGACCAGCCGCTTCCATCCGTACTGGCGCAGCGTGTCGAGCATCTCGAAGCGCACGTCGGAGGCCTGCCCGCGGCGCTGCACGATCGACTTGTCCACCAGCTGGGTCAGCAGGTCCATGAGGCTTTCCGGGGCGATCCCGCCCTCCGAGCACACGTGCTCGATCGCGTCCAGGCCGCAGCCGCCGGAGAAGACCGACAGCCGCTCCCACAGCGTCCGCTCCTCCTCGGAGCAGAGGTCATAGCTCCAGTCCACCAGCGCCCGGAGCGTCTTCTGGCGCGGCGGCGCGGTGGTGGGCCCGGTCGTCAGCAGCCGGAACCGGTCGTCGAGGCGCTCCAGGATCTGCTCCACGGACAGGACCAGCACCCTCACCGCCGCGAGCTCGATGGCCAGGGGGATGCCGTCCAGCCGCCGGCACAGCCGCGCCACCGCCGCGCTGTTGGCGTCGGTGACCCTGAACTCGTGCACGGCCGAGGCGGCCCGGTCCTCGAACAGGCGCACCGCCTCGTTCTCCAGGGCGCCGTCCATCGACATCTCGGCCGTCCCCGGCACGTTCAGCGGCGGGACCTCGAGGATCAGCTCCCCCGGGACGTGCAACGCCTGCCGGCTGGTGGCCAGGACGCGCAGCTCGGGGGCCATCGCCAGCAGGTCGCCGGCCAGCGCGGCGACCTGGGGCAGCAGGTGCTCGCAGTTGTCCAGCACCAGCAGCAGCCGTTTGTCGTGCAGGTACTCGGCGAGGGAGGCCGGATCCTGCCGGGGGCATCCGACGGCGTCGGCGACCGTCTCGGTGAGCAGCGCACCCGCCACCAGCGGGGCCAGGTCGACCAGCCAGACCCCGTCGCCGTACTCGCGTGACATCTCGGCGGCGATCCGCCGTGCCAGCCGCGTCTTGCCCACCCCGCCGACTCCGGTGAGCGTCAGGAACCGGCCGGAGGTGAGCAGGCGCTTGCCTTCGGCGATCTCGTTCCTGCGACCGACGAAGCTCGTGAGCTCCAGTGGCAGATTCCCCGCACGTGACCGCGCCATCGCCCCCATAGCTTCCACAAACCTCGTCACCCGTGCGCGCCCTCGCAGGCCTCGGCTTATTGCTACCCGTGGCGGGCAACGTCATGGCAGTGCGGACGCAAACCCTGTGCCAGCCGCGATCGGGCCGGTCATAGCCGTCCCAAGCGTCCTTGGGCAGGATGCCGACCACGGCCACGGTGGTTGACCTTGGCGAGACGCCGTGCTGAGCTCCGTATGACAGTGGTCGCTGGTCAGCATGTCAGGTTGCCTGGCCGCTTGATATGATCCCAACGAGCGCACAAATGGTCACAAATGAGGAGCATCGAGTAGTGACAGGTGGCAGCGCGGGGTTCTCGGTGACTCCGGTGGTCAAGAGGAGCGCGGCCGTCCAAGTCGCCGACCAGCTCGTCGCGGCGATCCGCGACGAGCAGCTCAAACCCGGTGACAAGCTGCCTTCCGAGCGCGAGCTGGCGCAGAACTTCGCGGTGAGCAGGCCCACCATCAGGGAGGCGCTCGCCGCCCTGGAGCTCGCCGGGCTGGCCAAGTCCCACAAGGGCAGGGGCACGGTGATCACCGGCACCGCGGCCACCGTGGCGACCTGGGGCGTGGAGGTGCTGCCGCCGCAGGTGTTCGAGGCCAGGCTCGCGATCGAGCCCGCCCTGGCCGCGCTGGCCGCGGAGAAGCGCCACCCGGAGGACCTGGAGCTGCTCGAGACCACGCTGGCCAAGCTGGAGGCCGAGTACGCCGAGACCGGCGCCTACGCGAGCGACCTGCCCGTGCACCGGGCCATCGCCCGCGCCGCCCGCAACCCCCTGCTCGAACAGGCCCTCGAAGAGGCGCTGCGGCATGTCGCGGGGCCGTTGTGGCAGGAGCTGCGACGCCGCGCGCCGGCCGAGGCCAGTGCCCGCGACGGCCACGTCGAGGAGTCGCGCACGGTCATCAGGCACATCCGGGAGGGCAATGCCGCCGAGGCGGCGGAGGTGTGGCGCCGGCACCTTCTGACCTACCGCAACGAGATCCTGGGGGCCGCCGCCACCGACGGCTGACCCACGTCCGCACCCGCCTTGGCGACAGGCGGGTCTTCGTCGTGCCCGCGTGCGGCGGCGTAAAGTCAGGTTGCCTGACAGGTTTCCGGCACGTCCGACAGGACATGTGCGACGTAATTTACATTTCCCTCTCTTGACACACTCGATTTGGCAAGAAAGTCTGGCTGGCAACTTACCAGGCAACCTTTCAAGTGAGGGGATGCTGTGGATCGGCCGGAGTTCTCCACGCGGGTGGAGCATGATCTTCCGGGGCCGCTCACGTTGTCCGCCGACGTCTTCACCCCGCTCGAGCTCGAAGCGTGGCCGAGCCCTCCGCAAGCTGAACACCGTCTGATCTCCGAGCGGGGTGCCCTGACATAATCGGACAACCATGGGCATCCTGCATATCTTCGACATGGACGGCACCCTCCTGGCCGGATCCACCGCCAGTCTCGAGATCGCCCGCCACACCGGCACCACGCCGCGGCTCCTCGAGATGGAGGCCCGCTTCGCCGCCGGCGAGCTCGACACCCGGGGCTTCTCCGCCGCCCTCCCCGGCCTCTGGGCCGACCTCACCCCCCAGGTCGTGGCCGCCGCCTATGCCGCCGCCCCCTGGCTCGGCGGCATCGCCGAGGTCTGCGCCGACATCCGGGCCCGCGGCGAACACTCCCTGGTCATCACCATGGCCCCGGACTTCTTCGCCCGCCACCTGCTGGAGCTGGGCTTCGACGAGGTCGCCGCCTCCAGTTTCCCGCCCCTGCCCTTCACCGCGCCCCTGGACCCCGGCGGCGTCCTGACGCCCGCCGACAAGGTCCGCATCGCCGACAGCACCCGCGCCCGGCTCGGGCTCGGCCGCGAGCAGTGCCTGGCCTACGGCGACTCGATGTCGGACGCGCCGCTGTTCCGCCACCTGCCGCACACCGTCGCCGTCAACGCCGACCACCACCTCGCCGACCTCGCCGCTCTGGACTACCGCGGCGACGACCTCACCGAGGCCTACCGCCTGGCCCGCACCCTGCTCCCCACCGTCACCCCGATGCCCTGAGCCATGGGGCCTGGCGGTCAGCGGCCGTCCAGCAGGTGGACGGCATCGCCGTAGATGGCCGGGCTCCGATCCACCTCCTCGACGAAGTCACGCGGGAAGCCGAGCTCGAACTCCACCACCGACTCCAGCCGCCGCACCGCCTCCTCAGGCAGCACGAGCCCCGAGGCCCCCAGGTTGTCCTTGAGCTGGTCCACGCTGCTCGCCCCGACGATCGGATGCACCCCACGCCCGAGCACCCAGGCCAGCGCCACCTGCGAGGCCGTGACACCCAGCTCGCCGGCCACCTCGACGACCGCGCGCGCCGCGGTCCGGTCCCGCTCGCTCAGGGAGTCGGGCGACACGCGGGAGGCCGGCGCGCCGGGCTCGTTGTACCTGCCCGACAGCACGCCGCGCTCGAGGGTTCCCCACGCCGTCACGCTCATCCCGTACGCCTGCGCCATCGGCAGCAGCTCCCGTTCCGCGTCCCGCCGCAGCAGGCTGTACGGCACCTGCAACCCCGCGAACGGCGTCCACCCGCGCCACTCCGCCAGCGTGTTGGCCCGGCTGGCCAGCCAGGCCGGGGCGTCCGAGATGCCGGCGTAAAGGATCTTCCCGGCGCGGACGGCGTCGTCCAGCGCGCGCATCGTCTCCTCGATCGGGGTGTGCCGGTCCCAGACGTGCACCCAGAAGAGGTCGACGTAGTCGGTACGCAGCCGGCGCAGGCTCTGCTCCAGCGACAGCACGAGGTTCTTGCGGTGGTTGCCGGCGGCGTTGGGGTCGGTGCGGTCGCGGGTGCCGGTGTACTTGGTGGCCAGGACGAAACGGTCACGGCGTCCTTGGAGCAGCTCGCCGACGACGTTCTCGCTCTCACCGTACATGGAGGCCGTGTCGACGACGTTGCCGCCGGACTCGGCGTACAGGTCGAGGATGCGCCGCGCCTCCGGCGACACCTCGCGGTAGGTCATCGCGCCGAGGAACAGCTCGGAGACCCTGAGCCCGGTCCGGCCCAGCAGACGGTAACGCATGCACAGCACCTTTCAGCCACTCGGCCCTCCATGATCCACGACCCGGACACAAGCGTCGAATGCGGCGTGCTTCACCCCGCCTCATGAGCTCCGTACGGGGAGGCTGGTCAGGCCGTGCATGAGCAGCCCCGGACGCCAGGCCAGCCGCTCCTCGGGGACGGCGAGCCGCAGGCCGGGGAAACGCTCCAGCAGGTGGCGGAAGGCCACCGCGCCTTCGGTCCTGGCCAGCGGGGCGCCGAGGCAGTAGTGGATGCCGTGGCCGAACGCGACGTGCTGGCCCGGAGCGCGGGTGACGTCGAGGCGATCGGCGTCGGCGAACTGCGCCGCGTCCCGGTTGGCCGACAGGAAGGACACCAGCACGAGCTGCCCCGCCGGGATCTCCGTGCCGCCGATGGTGACCGGCTCCTTGGTGAACCTGAGGGTGGACGTGCTGACCGGCCCGTCGTACCGGAGGAACTCCTCGACCGCCGCCGGCAGCAGCCCGGGGTCCGCGCGGAGCTTGGCGAGCTGGTCGGGGTGGCGCAGGAGCGCGAGCGCCCCGTTGCAGATCAGGTGCACGGTCGTCTCGTGTCCGGCGACCGTGAGCAGGAACGCGGTGTCGACGAGCTCCCGCCCGCTCAGCGCGCCCTCCTCGTCCTGGGCCTGCACCATCGCGCTGAACAGGTCATCGGCCGGCGCGGCCCGCCTGGCCTCGCAGAGCTCGCCGAGGTAGGTGATGAACTCGGTGGCGGCCCGCACGACCACCTGCGGATCCAGTACGGCGCCCTCGATGGTGGTGTTGGACCACTTGATGAGCTGCGGCCAGTCGTTCTCGGGGATGCCGAGCAGCTCCCCGATCACCATGGCGGGCAGGGGCACGGCGTAGTCGTGCAGCAGGTCGAACTCCGGGCCCACCTTGTCCAGGAGGCTCGCGCTGATCTGCTCGACACGGGGCCGCAACGCCTGGACGCGGCCCGCCGTGAACACCTTGCCCACCAGCCGCCGCAGGCGGGCGTGGTCGGGCGGGTCGACGAAGAGCATGTTGTGGGGCACCACGGCCTCGTAGCCGCTGCTGTCGCCGCCCTCCAGCTCGTTCGACTTGATCATGTCCGGGTTGTTCGTGAAGTCCTTGCTGAGGCGCGGGTCGGTGCAGGCCGCCTTGACGTCCTCGTACCGGCTCACCACCCAGACCCGTACGCCCTGCGGGGTCGCGGTGCGATAGACGGGGCGCCCTTCGCGGAGTCGCGCGAATACGGGATGCGGGTCACGGAAATAGTCCTCATCGAACAATGTCTCGATCATCGTCACCCTTTCGCGCGCGGAATGGCAGGCGTCCACCTTATGTTCGGGATCGGCCTTAGGCTATTTCCGTTTACCGGTCCCTGTTTTCGGCCGCCCGAAACCAGAGGCCCGGTCTCACTGCAACGTTTATGGCATGATCTGCAAGGGAATCGAGCGGGCTATCCAGAAAAAAGCGTGACGATGACAATCGAAAGCCGTCGCAGGCGGGCCCGCTCATACAGCGTCCTCGCGGTAATAGCTGTGGCCACGGCTTCCGTATATCTCAGCCACGGCACGGACGAGGTGAGCCCGGAACGCGAATCCCCCACCCCGGCGGCGCCCGTGGTCGCGAGCGCCCGGGAGACCAAGGACCCGGAGCTGGTGAAGTCCTGCGAGGACGCCCCCGACGAGAAGAGATGCGAGAAGGAAGAGGCGACGTACGAGCGCTGCGCGGCGTCCGGCTTCGCCGGCCGCCGGTGCCGCGACAGCGACGCCCTCCACCGCGACCAGCAGGCTTTCCTGGCCGACTGCAGCCGTGCCGACGTGATCCGGCCGTTGCCGCACACGTGCGCCGAGGGCGCGGAGCCTGTCGGGGAGGCCTACCGGTACTGCCGGTTCCTGGGCAGGTCGGCGCTCCGGTGCGACAGATCCGCGAGGTATGCCGCCTGCCTCTATCGGGGCGGCGGGAAAATCTGCGCCGATGCCGCCCCGGTCTACCGCGCCTGCCAGACGCGGAGCGTCAACGGCGCGAAGATCGCTCGTCGCTTCTGCATCGAAGGCGACATCCAGTACCAGAGATGCCGGCACGCGCACAGCATCGGCTCGGGCAGCGACATGTGCCGGCCGGTGACGGCCGCCTACCTCGACTGCCGACCGGCGGCGGAGGTCGAGGCGTGCGAAAAGGCGCGGGACGACTACGCCAAGGCGCATTATCCCCGGCGCTGATCACCCAGCCCTCAAAGGGTGTGCAGGTCGACGGCGTCGGCCATGGCCCGGTAGCCGGCGGGGTTCGGGTGGAGGTGGTCTCCGCTGTCGAAGGCCGGCCGGATCCGATCGGGGTCGGCGGGGTCGGCGACCGCGCGCTCGAAGTCGGCGACCGCGTCGAATTCGCCGCCGGTCCGGATCCACGCGTTGACCGCGTCGCGGACGGCCTCGGCCTCGCCGGGGAGACCGGCCGGCAGGAGGGTGCCGCCGACGATCCGGACGCCTCGCGCGTGGGCGGTGCGGATGAGCCGCCGGTAGCCGTCGATCAGGTCGGCGGCGCTGACCTTGACCGCGGGGGTGGTGCAGGGGGTGGGGTCCTGCATGCCCAGGAGGATGTCGTTGATGCCCTCCAGCACGATCACGGTCTTGACGCGAGGCTGGCCCAGAACGTCCCAGCGGAAGCGCGTCAGCCCGCGCTCGCCCAGGCACGCCGAGTCGTTGAGCAGGCGGTTGCCGGCGATGCCGAGGTTGAGCACCGGCCGCCGGCCGTTCAGCCTGCGGGCCAGCGCGTCCGGGTAGCGGTCGTCGGCGTCCTGGGTGGCGGCGTATCCGTCGGTGATGGAGTCGCCGAAGGTCGCCACCGCGGCCTCGCCGCCGTACACGTCCACTCCCGACAGGTAGAACCAGGAGCTGTTGGTCTCGAAGGCGGCCGGGCCGAGGTCGCGGGTGTGGTCGCCGGCGGCCCGGTAGGAGGTGGCCATGGCCAGGTTGTGGTAGGTGGCCGGTCCTGTGGCGCCCCGGAAGTACAGCGTCACGGTCAGCCGCTCTCCCGGCTCGACCGCGAGCCGGACGGGATCGCTGGCGGCCTGCCCGCCGGTGGGGACGGCGACGGAGGCGGCGTGTGCGAAGGTCAGCGGGCGCAGCGTGCCCGCCTGTACGGCGGCGCCCGCGCCGGCCTTGCCCACGCTGGCGCCGGTGAGCCGGAGCGGGGCGATGCCGTAGGCGTTGGAGAGCCGGATCCGGACCGCCGAGCCGCCGGCGGTGACCCGGACCGCCTGCCGTACGGAGTGGTCGGCGAAGCCCTTCTCCGCCCAGGTGGGATACCAGACGTCGGCCGACGGCTGCTGGACGCCGGCCGCCCAGGCCGCCGCCCACCTGCCGGTCGCCGCGTCGGCGGGTGCCGGTGCCGCCGCCAGGGCGGCCACCAGCGCGGCGGCAGTCGCGATTTTCAGCATGTTGGTGCTCTTTTCAGTCCAGGACGGGGAAGTTGGCGCGGAAGACGCCGTAGGGATCGCGCCGGCGCTTGATCTCGCGCAGCCGGGCCAGGGTGTCGGCGGGGAAGGCTTGGGCGGCGTCGTCCGCCGGCGCGAGAAAGGTGTACGGCTTGCGGCCGCTGACCGCCTGGCCCAGATCCCCGCGATCAACATGAGCATGCCGGGCTCGAGCGACATGAACAGATTGCGGACCAGTACCTGACCCACTGCGGGATCAGGGACAGCGACCTCGGCGATCTCGAAGTCGCCGGGATCGGGCAGGCCCTCCGGGCGCGCGACAAGCCGGACCTCCAGTCCGGTGCGGGAGAATGTCGTGCTTTTCGAAGGTGCGTCCATGCCGACGACGGTAGGGGTTGACCCATACGTGAAGGTCAACCCGTCCGCCTGGTGACGGCCCGAAGACGTACCGGAAACTCAAGCGGATCCCGGCCACTCAAGATCGCCGCGGAATGAATCCGGAAGGCCCATCCCGACGGGTATAGCGTCTGACACGCGAAGTTGATCACGAAGGGTGCCTGCCATTGGACCTGCAAGACACACGGCTGGACATGTCGCAAAGTAAGCGTGTCCACAGAAGAACATAGGTCGTCTATGGACGCTGGAAAGAGAGCGTTGCGGCCCTGAACTGGGAAAAGACGGGAAAGGCGGAATCAGGGTGTCCCGTAGAGTCTCACGGACGCTCACTGTCGGTGACCATACACGGGCCAAGCTATTCGGGTGGTGTGGAGGGGATTCCCGGCGACAAGGGTTCGCCTCCCAGCCTTCCCGTCTGTCGTCGCCCACGGTAAGGAAGCATGTCATGGCAGGGGGAGAGATGGAGCTCCCTACTGGAACAACGATCTTTCCCCCTGGCCATGACATGGTTGGCTGAGCCCTGGGTGATGGCTGACGGGAAGGCGGTCCCACCGCACCCACTTGGCTACCTGCACTAAGCGATCATGGCCATCCCGGAGGCGGGTCCTAATGGTCTGCATAGGGCTATGACGAGTCCAGTGGGCCAGAGGCTCACGTCAGCACAGGTTGCACATCGACTTTGTAGGTGATGTGGTAGGTCCACTGACGGCTCGCGAATTCCCCTCTTTCTTTATCGTGCTTCCAACTCTGATCTGCGAGCGTCCACATATATTCGTTGTCCCCATCCGGCCAGTCGGCTACGTTCACTCTCTTTTGCACCGTCCCAAAGATGGTGTCACCCTCACCGAGGGTCGACCGAATGGCCAGCGCCGGTGGCGTGGCGGCAAGAATAGCCCCGGCAACCGCGCCGTTGGCGACGGAGGTCAGGGATTCGACCGCAGTTTCGATGTGTGCAGCAAGCGTAGAAGCCAATGACTGCAGCGTGTCTTCGTCGCCAAAGTCGGTGGTGTACGTGCGGAATAGGAGGCCAAATTCGACGAAGTCATCGACATATACGTCGTCGTCGAATATTATACAATCTCCACCTTCGAAACGGCCAGAACCCGCAGTGTCACGACCGACGTCGTCAAGCGTGACCGGACAGGTCAGAAGTGCCTTACGCTTGGAGCCGGACCGGGGGCCGGTGGCCGCTCCGCCCGCGACGTAGAACGCGCTGCCATAGTCGTAATCGGTGTCCTCGGTGGCCACATATTCCAGCGTGATGGTGACACGTTTCTGCCTGTCGTTCGACTCTGCCATGAGTTTCTCCTATCAGGAAATCGTCTGAAGCGCGTCCTATGGTCGGCATCCAGTGGCCCATCTGGCGTTGGACCGTGCCAGACAGGCCTGACGATGCCGATGAAGCCAACCCCAGGCTCCGCGAACGGCAAGAGCCATTCTCTCTTATGCCCAAGGGCTTACATGATCGTGTCCAGTCTGATCGAGGATCGCACGGAGTGCTCAATCGATGACCCAGCGACTCTTCTTGATGAAGGTGCAACCCTCCCAAGGCGAAGGGCCGCGCTCTGCCGCTACCAGCGCAGGTCCGAGCTATGATCGCGAAGTGTCACCGGAGTAACTTAGAGGGTGACGCCGCGCCGACGCGCCGGGCGAGTCCTCGCAGGCCGGATAGCTTGCTGTGGGGATCCCGGCGAAGTAGCTCGGTGATGACCTGGCGGGTACCGGAGCGTCGTACTTCAGAAGGCGCTATTTTTTGGCGATGAGCAAGGCTCGTATTGCGCGGTCGGTCTTGCCCCAGAGTGCGTATGCCTCGGCTACGCCGGTGTAGTACTGGATGGAGTCGCGGAGTCAGACGATGAGCCCGGCGCGGTAGCGGTCGACGCACTTCCTGGGGGCGCCCTCACCGACGATCTGATTGATCAGCGAAGAGCCGGCGGACGCCGCAAGATCCGCCTCATGTCGAAAGTGTCATCGGATGATCCGGGAAGGTGCACTCTTTCCCGGCCGACCCACAGGTTTCACCGTTACTCATCACCAATATCTTGGTAGATGCCATGGGCGACGTAGTATGAGTCGCCATCCTGTACGAGGATGAACGTCTGAACGAAATGCCCCATCTCGCCATTCTGCATGCAGCGTCCTCTCGCCAAAGCGAGTATAGTGCCGTCCGCCAGGAGATGCGCGTCGACGGCCACAGTGCGGGCGGAATAGCCCGAGTTGGATTCGGTGAGGCTGGCCAGGTAATCCGGGAGAGCGTCTTCGCCTACGAACGTCCCACCATCAAAGGTTATAACAGTGCTCTCCCTGAACAGTCTTCCGACGTCCGGTAAATTGTTATCAAGCGTGTGGAAATAGCGATCCTTGATGAAAAAGCGGACGGCCTGAAGAGTTTCGTAGTCCACAGTCTTCCATTCAATTGCGTGTCGGTACGGATCCTCATACTTGAGGGCTGGAGAGTTCTGACAGCACGGACTCGGCTGGATGTCGCTCCGCCCTTATCGATGGTAACGATCACCTTCGACATCCCAACCCCTGCTGTCCTGGCACCAGCCCGGCGTCGCCGGCCCGAAACCATCTCAGCAAGGTCGGCGTCGGGAACTCGGCCAGGAGTTGATGCACTTCGACGGCCACTTCGGCAACATCCTCACCGACGGTGAACGCCTGTACATCGCCGACCTCGCGCTGGCGACCTCCCCTCGGTTCGACCTGTCCGCGCAGGAGATCGAGTTCCTGGAGCGCAACCGTACCCACGACATCGGTTACGCGCTGATGCGGCTGGTCAACTGGCTCGTCATCAATATCTGCGGGGTGAAGGTGCCGCAGAACGGCATACCGGCAGAACGTAACGAATACATCCGCGCGTGCGCGGACGGCACGGACCCCGCTGGTGCCCCGCCGGCTGTAGCCGCAGTCATCCGCCGGTACGCACCCGTGGCGGCGGCCATGAACGACTTCTACTGGGACCTGTACGGCACCCGCAGGACAACGCCGTACCCGAGTGAGAAGATCGAACGCGCCATGAGCGCAATGCGCTGATCCCCACCCTGACCGAGGTCTTCTCTCTCCCTCATATCACCATCCTGAGCATCCGTATGGAGATGACGCGATGAGCGAAGTGATCTCTCGGGCGTCAGCCCGGGTTCTGCTGATCGACCCTGCCGGCCGGATCCTGCTCTACCGGGGCAGGTTTCTGCAGGTAGAGGGCCTACGCTACGCCTGGTTCACGCCAGGAGGAGGCGTGGATCCTGGCGAGAGCGCGCAGCAGGCCGCCGCCAGGGAACTGCGAGAGGAACTCGGGCATGTCGTGGCCCCGGAGGCACTCGGCCCGGTGGTGGCGACGAGCGAGGGCCCGTGGTCCGAGGGCAGGAGGCGCTTCTTCTCCCGCGACTTCTACTTTGTGCTGCGTGTGAATGGGCTGGACGTGGATACCTCCGGTATGGACGAGGAGGAGCGGGCGGTGACCGACCGCTTCCACTGGTGGACCCAGGCCGAGCTGGCCGGGCCGCCCCCGGATGGAGAGGAGGTCGTACCCCGGGATCTGGGCCCTCTGGTGGCGCGGCTCGCGGTCGGGGACCTCCCGGCCTCGCCGATCGTCCTGCCGTGGCACCTGCTGGGATGATCGGTAAGGCGGGAAACGCAGACGGTGTCGCTTATGACGCCGGGAGAGCACCTTGAGCGAGGACCGGAGCCCGGCGAGAGAGTAGCTACCTCCCGTCCGGACCCAGCGCGATCGGTGCTGCTCCGTCAGCGTCCTTCGACTTTGAGCGTGCCAACGCGGGCGTTACGGCCCACCACAACCCGAAGACCGGCTGCTTCGGGCCGTTCCGTGATCTTGATCAGGGCCTGCCGACGCCAGGCACAGAAACGGAGAAGGTCAGGATCTGTCCGGTACGAGGTCCGGTGGTCAGCCGCTGGAGGTTGTCCGTGACGCCATCGGGCTGGCGCCACTCGGCGGTCAGGACGAACAACGTACGCCGGTCCGGACCGCCGAGCATCAACGCGAACGGTGCCCGCTCCTCCGGCAGTTCGATGCGTTCGAGGATGTGGCCGCCCTCGGCGACGCGGGCGATCGAGGACCCGCCGGCGGAGACCCACACCGCGCCTTCGGCGTCCAGGCAGATGCCGTCCGGGGCGACGCCGTCGGCGAAGATCCGCCGGTTGGACAGACCTCCGTCCGCATCGATGTCGAACGCGGTGAGCCGCCCGGCGAACGACTCGGAAACGATCAGCGTCCGGCCGTCGGGCGTGATGACCATGCCGTTGGGAAACTGGATGTCGCCGGCGACCTGGCGCAGTTCGCCGTCTGGCGTGACGAGCTTGATGTAGCCGGGCTTGGGCGCGCCGCCACCGGCGAAGTCGAAGTCCGCCCCGTTGATGTAGATGTTGCCGCGCCCGTCCACGACGATCTCGTTGCCACCCTGCTCGGCGACAACGACCGTCGACCCGTCCGGCTCCTGACGGCGCAACTTGTCCCCGGTCATCAGCAGCCTGCCGTCGGGCAGCCAGTCGATGGAGTACCCCATCGGCACCGGGCCCCGTACGGAGGCGACCTCCGACTTGCCGTCAAGGTCGACGGCCACGACTTCCCTGTCGATCCAGTTGCAGAACCACAGCCGGTCCTCGTGCCACCGCGGCGACTCGGGAATCCCCAGGCCCGTCAGCAGAACCTTCGGCTTGGACATGACGCCTCCTCACTTCGCCCGACTGCACCGACCGCAGCCCGGCTTTCCTGCCCTCTACACGAACGACCTCCTGCCCGATCGACACGACGACCTCAAACCTGCGAACGTTTCCGGCAGATGCCCGACGGGCGGGCCGTTCAGCCGCGTCGGACCAGCCGTCGCGTCGAAGCCGGCGCGGGACTGAAGCTCAGGCTGATGGCTCCAGCATGGGGACGAGGAACCGCCGGGCCACCGCGGCCAGTTGCTCGTCGTCATCCAGGTTGATGACGGCACTGGGGATCGTCAGGAAAGAGGTGGAGATCCGCACCATCATCTCGGCCACGAGGTCGACGTCGAGGCCGCTCGACACGTTACCCGCGCGTTGCTCGCTGCGGAGCTGGCCGGCGACGAAATGCCGCACGGTGGCGAGGGTCTGGCCCCCGTCAGCCGTCATGGAGGGGACGAGCAGGTCCGGTTCCGTGGCGATGAGTCCGCCGATCAGCGGGTTGCCGCGAATTGCCCGCAACGAGCTCACGAAGCCCAGCACCACCCTGTCGGCAGCGGTGCCGGCTTGTTCGATGTCGATGAGGAACTGGTCGAAATAGCGGCGGAACTCCCGGCGCACCACGTGTTCGATCAGCGTGTCCTTTGTGTCGAACCGCCGGTAGACCGTGATCCGCGACACCTTCGCCAGCCGGGCGACGTCCTCCATGGTGGAGCGCCTGATGCCCATCCGGCAGAACTGCTCGTACGCCGCGTCAAGGATGCGCGTCCGTAGCTCGTCGCTGTCGTCGACGCGCTCGACGGCATCGACATAGGCGCGCTGGAGCAACGAATCCGAGTCCGACAGCGCCATGAATCCGGACAGCACCGATTCCACGATCCCCTCCTGTAGGGATTCTGCCTCAAACGCGGGTCTTGTGATGCTCGTCACACTGTGCTCTGATGATGATACACAGACTCATGATTTGTTTCTCAGTATCATCCATTTCTCGCATGCCCGGAGCGGAACCCCCCACCTCGAAGGAGTGCAGAGCATGGCAGAGTTGAGCAGGCGCAAGGTGCTGATCTCGGGCACCGCCATGGGAGCGCTCGGCGCGTTAGGGATGATCTCCCCGGCCCAGGCGGACTCCCTGGCCGGCGACTGGACCTGGCCGGCCAGTGGTTCGATCGCGGGCTCCGGCAGCGGCGCCGACCCCCGATGGGTGTGGGACGACGTGGCCGATCCGCTCCTCGCCTCACTGTTCGACCGCGGCGTCATACCCGAGGTCAACCGGCTGCTGTACGACTGGAACCGCAACGACCAGCCCCTGCCCGCGGGACTGCCGGAGGATCTGCGGGCCTTCATCGAGCAGGCGCGTCAGCTGCCGTCGTGGGCCGACCCCGCCCTGCTGGATGCCGGGGCGCGGTTCCACGCGCTCAAGGGGAACTACATCGTCGTCCTCACCATCGTCGGCGCCGGGATGCTGGCCACCGCCATCCCCAAGGAGGCACGCGCCGTCTATTACTCCGCGGGTGGTGCGGATCTGAAGGACCGGATCGCCAAGACGAACATCCTGGCGTACGCGGTCAGACCCCAGAACGCCTGGGGCGCCGGCGGCACGGCCGTGGTCGAGGCCGTGAAGACCCGGCTGGTGCACGCGGCGGTGCGGCACCTGCTGAAGTCGTCTCCCCACTGGTCCGGCCCCATCCCGATCAGCCAGGAGGACATGCTCGTCACGTGGCACACCCTGGCGACCTACTCCATGCGCGGGATGCGGGAGTGGAAGGTGCGCATCTCCTCCACCGAGGCCGCGGGGTACCTGCACTCGGTGCAGATGCTGGGGCACATGCTCGGCATCAGGGACGAGTTCCTCCCGGCCACCTGGGACACCTCCTACACCCAGTCGGACCTGGTCCTGCCCAGGAACATGGGGCCGACCACCGAGGGGGTGGAACTCAACGCCATCCTGCGGGACATGCTCGCGGAGCTGACCAGCCCCGGCGGCGTCGACAAGCCTCTCGTCAACGCGTTCTCCAGGTACCTCACCGGCAACCAGGTGGCCGACTGGAACGGCATCCGACGCGAGCCGCT
Source organism: Nonomuraea sp. NPDC004186 (assembly GCF_053603495.1). Classification (NCBI taxonomy): domain Bacteria; kingdom Bacillati; phylum Actinomycetota; class Actinomycetes; order Streptosporangiales; family Streptosporangiaceae; genus Nonomuraea; species Nonomuraea sp. NPDC004186. The sequence continues at coordinate 16,750 of NZ_JBSGFQ010000058.1, forward strand.
GTGGGACCCGGTGGTCAAGACCGCCTGGCCGCTGCTGGTGCAGTTCCGGGAGGGTCTGATCGGGCTGCCGCTAGTGCCCGCCACTGCCTGGCTCCTCGACGAGGCGGTCAAGAAGTGGACCACGTACTACCTCACCAAGGGGGCGCAGACCAAGATCGTGATTCCGACGGGCAACCGGCCCAGCTGATCACGGCCGTCGCCGCGTCCGCGCGGCCCTCGGGTCTCACACCGCCCGCAACGGCGTAGGGCATCGCGAGCGGATCGCGGGTTGCGGTGGTTCGGCGGCGTAAGCAAGACTCGGCGGCAGTCGTGAGGTGGGCGGAGGGGACGATGAGCACCGCTGACAAGGGCAACGCCTATCTGGAACGGGTCGTCGCGCAGCAGGCGGTGCTCGAGGACGACCTCAGGGCACGCCGCGCCGCCCCCGGCGAGCCGGTGCCGCCGGCGGGGCCGCTGGCCAAGCGCGAGCGGGCCATCGGCGGGGCGGCGCCCGACACGGCGGCCGCGGGCCCGGTGGACGTACGGATCACCGGGTTCTGGCGCTGGAAGAACGTGCTCGTCCCGCCCAACGCCTTCGTGGTGCACACCCGGCGTGGCCGCGAGAAGCCCCTGCACGTCGGCCTGGGCGTGTCGTTCCGCTTCAACCCGTCCACCGACTCTTTCCTGGTCGTGCCGGGGGCCACCCAGACCATCCTGATCAACGCCTACTGCGTCTGCCGCGAGCTCCAGGGTGTGCTGGTGCAGGGGTACGTGCAGTGGATCATTCAGACCTTCCCCGTCGCGTACCGCAAGCTGGACTTCAGCGATCCGCAGGACCCGATGCGGCTGGTCAACCTCCAGCTGCGGGAGCAGGCGGAGGCGGCCATCAAGGACAAGGTCGCGACCATGGGCGTGCGCGACGTGCTCAGCGACAAGCAGCCCATCATCGAGGAGCTGACTGCCCGCCTGCGCGCGGTGGCCGAGGGCGAGGACGACAGCGACCAGGGGCTCGGCCTGCGCATCGTCACCGTCCAGATCAAGGAGGCCGTGGTCAGCTCGTCGCGGCTCTGGGAGAACTTACAGAAGCCCTACCGGGCCGAGCAGGGGCAGCTCGCCCGCCTGGCCGAGCTGCAGTCCGAAGAGGCGATCACCCAGCGCGAGATGGCGGCCGACCGCCTCAAGGAGACCCAGCGCCTGGAGAACGAGCGGGAGCTCGCCGGGCTGCGGGCCCGTAACGAGGCGTGGCAGTTCGACACCGAGGTGGCCGAGCGGCTGCGGCGCACCCAGCGCCGGCACGACGACTCCAGGGCGGTGGCGGAGTTGGAGACCCAGACGACCCTGCACGCGCTGCGGATGGAGCGCGAACGGCACACCGAGGAGGCCGAGACCGGCAGGCTCCGGATCGAGCGGGAACAGGAGCTCAAGAGCCTGGAGCTCGCCGGCGAGCTGGAGCTGGCGCGTTCCCGGGCGCTGGCCGACCATGAGCGGGCGCTGCTGGACGTGGAGCGGCTGCGGATGCGGGCCGACATCGACAACCAGCAGTCCCCGGCCAGCCTTCAGGCCAAGCTGATCGGCTTGCTGCCCGAGATCATGGCGCAACTCCCCAAGCCGGAGGAGCTGCGCATGGTGTCGATCAACGGCAGCGACCGGACCACCGTGTCGGGCCTGCTGGCCGAGCTCGCCGCCATGGTCGGAGTGCTGCGCTCCGCGATCGACCGGGACACCCCGGCTTCCTGATCGGCGAGGTTCCCCGCTGTTCGCTGTTGTGGCGGCCCCGGTCCGCCGACCGCCGCACCGGCTCGGCGCCGGGAGCGGGCGCACGCCGACCAGCCAGTCACCTCAGGGCTGCGACGTGCAGTTCGCGGAGCACATCACCGAGAACGGCGGCGGCGTCGCCGAGCACTTCCTTCTCGAACGTCGAAGCGCTGTCGCTCCATGGCTGGGCGTTGACGAGCACCCGGACCGCGCCGGGTCGGCAGAACTCGATGAGCCCGGCGGCAGGGAACACCGTGCCGGAAGTGCCGATGGCGATCCACACGTCGGCGCGGCGGGAAGCCTCGATCGAGGCACGCATCTTCTTGGCGGAGAGTTGCTCTCCGAAAAGGACGACGTCGAGGCGCGCGATGCGTCCGCAGTGCGGGCAGGTGGGCACGGTTTCGTGGATGTCGTCGTCGAACCAGGCGCCGTTGCGAGCGTGGCATGCCTTCCGGGAGCAGCGGGTGGCGAATGCGTTGCCGTGGAGTTCGGTGACGTTCGCGGATCCGGCCCGGGTGTGGAGCCCGTCGATGTTCTGGGTGGCGATGTGCACGTCGAAGTGGGATTCGGCGGCGACCAACGCCTCGTGCGCCGGGTTTGGTCGGGCGATGGATGCGGCGCGGCGTAGTTCGTTCCAGTGCTCCCATGCCTGCTGGGCCTTGCCGTACCAGCGGGAGGCGGTCGTGAGCTTCGCGATGTCAGGGTTGCGATCCCACATGCCGTTGCCACCTCGGTACACGGGTAGCCCGGAGGGGGCGGAGATTCCGGCTCCCGTGAGGACCGCAAGCCGAGGTTTGCGCTCAGCGATGGCAGCGTCAGGCATACGATCATTGTCGGCCTTGGCAATGTCTCATACCACCGCATTTCCGACCTACGGCACGCAGTAATCCGGTTTCCGTACGGTGCACCTGTGCGCCACCATCACCATCACCATCAACAACCCGACCCTCAGCGGCCTCACCGTCGCGCACGCTGGCCGCCGGCGGCAGCGCTTACCTCGAAGGTGGGCCGACCGTGATGGATCAGCATGACCTGGTAATGGCAGCAACCGCGAGTGGCATCGACTTCGAAAAAGGCGTCCTCGCAAACTCGCTTCATACAGTGGCTCTGATTGCCGGAGTCGCCTCCCCTGGAAACTGGGCGATGACAGCCGACGCATACAGTGGAGTCAGGCTGTGCAAGGAGCCGACCATCGACGACAACTACCAGCCATAATGGATTGGCGCGCCTAATTGCTCCCACAGGCCGCCGCTTCAGTTGGCGGGCGAAGGCTGCTGATTGTGGTCGATGAAGACCAGTCCATCGGCGAGTAGCCCGTACAACGCCTCCGATCGAGATCCTGCCGATCCGGCAGCGGTAGCCCGGCGTGCCCGGCCCGCGCGGCGCTTGATGGACGCGGCTGCTTCGATCGTGTCGGGCCGACCCGAGCCGGTCAGGCCCGAATCACCGGACGTCTGATCGGCGTGTTCGCCTCTCAGGGCCGCCCGCCCTGCTCGGCTGCGACCGGTCACGCGCGCCGCATTGTGCCTGTGTGGCCCTGACTCCGGCCACTGTGGTGCTCGGGTGGATCTCCGGGCGCTTCGTGACAGCCGACGGCCGGCCCGCGAGTGGCACTCTGGCCCACCCCCGTCGTGCCATCGAACTGCCCCCAGAGGGCGAGCACGACTCCCGTGGAGCGCCGCGATCTCCCTGCCCCGGCGCCGTCCTGCACCGATTTCCTCTGGCAGGCGCCGGGTCTCCCCGGCGGCGGTCAGGTTCAGCCGGGCCGCGGCCGCCATGTCCGAGCAGTAAACAATGGCAGGCGAAATGAGGGATTGAGGGAAGTGGACGGCTGAAATTTTAGGTCACTCTAAATTGCCGGATATGCATGCTTACAAACCCGTGGCACATTGCGGACACGAGCCTTGTCAAGCCGGATTCACAAGCGCACAGTCAAAGCAAACAATCCGGCCCTGGAGGGTACATGAACAAAAAGGGCGCACCAAATCCCCGCGGCAGAATCGCAATAAGACGTCTCTTATCCGCTGGCCTCGCGATATTCGCCGCCGCCTTCCTCGTCGCGCCGCCCGCAGCGGCCCTGGCCCTGCCGACGCCGAAGGAATTCGTGTCGAATCTCGACCTGGAGTGCTTCAAGACCACCACGTACCAGCCGCCGGCCACCACATTGGTGCTGCGCCACCTCAACCCCGTACTTGGCAACCTGCCGACCGTGCAGGTCACGCTGGGCCAGCGCGAGCAGCTCTGCGTCCCGGTGGCCAAGAACAACGTCATCCCACCGCCGAATGTCCTCGACTACGTCAGGTTCGTCGACCTGTCGTGCTACCGGGTGACCGGGCCCTCGATCAACCAGAATCTGGGGTTGCGCCACCTGAACCCGGTCTTGCAGAACGTACCGGGCATCAGTGTCACGCTGAACGTGCCCCAGCATCTGTGCGTGCCGGTCGCCAAGAACGGCGTGGTTCCCGCCCCGGACATCCTGCGGGTCATCTCGCACATCGACCTGCTGTGTTACGCGCACCAGCCGAACCCGTCCATGAACCTGCCCCTGACCCTCACCCAGCTCAACCCCGTGCTGGTCAACCAGATCCCCACCCAGACCGTCCAGGTCACCGCCGCCCGCCAACTCTGCGTCCCGGTGCAGAAGGCCCGTGACGATATCCCGGCGGACGTTCTCAACGTCGTACGCTGGATCGACCTGGAGAAGTTCGACGTCGGCAGCCCGGCCATCTCCCCGGTGCCGCTGACCCTGAGACACCTGAACCCGGTGCTGGGGAACCTGCCCCCCGAGGAGCTCAGGCTCACCGGCGCCGCGCAACTGGCCGTCCCCGTCTCCAAGAACGGAGTCGTGCCGCCCGGCTGATCTGCCTCCGCGACCGGGCCGGATGACCGGCCCGGTCGCGCCCGCTGCGTAAGGCTCCGCCATGGGATCGCCTGCCAACGTACCCTCGGCGGTATGTTCGCCTCCTGCTGCGACTCCTCTTCGTCGCCGAGATGGGCCAGGAGAGCGGGTGCTCGAATCAGAGGACCGCCGCCCGGTCATAGATCGCGCGTAACCACGGCCGGCGAACCGCGGGCAGTCGCACAAGCGTGTCGCGGAACACCTGCCAGTCGGGACTGAAGCGGTGGTACGGCAACAGCGGCGGCGGATCGTCTCGGCGTACGTCGGCGGGTATCCGGTTCGCCGCGGGGAGAAGCCGCCGGTCGTCATGGAAGGCCAGGTCGACGGGCTACCGCTCTGCGTCGACTGGCACATCCACCCGATCTCACGGGCCGTCTGGGCTGCCAATAGCACGGTCATTCTCGACCGGCTGCCGGCCACTTTTCCGAGCAGCACAGCACCGGCGAATCCGAGTCACCGACCCCCAAGCAGCCCATCGCGCACCTGGCGATGGTCCGTTCGCAGGCAAGCAGATCGCCCACCGCTCGCCAAAAACGGCAACCGCACAGTCAACGGATGCGGTAACGACCGCAGTCGCCCGGGTGCCGGCGATCAGCCGCCGGGCTTGGTGAACTCCACGCCGTCGAACCGGAACACCGTGGTGCGACCGGGGTAGTCGCTGACCGCCAGAAGTCGGCCGTCGGCGGAGAAACCAACCTCCTGGTACCAGCCCGACCGCTCGCCGGGTACGGCGAAGTGCGGCTCCAGCGGTTGTCCGGTCAGAACGTCATAAACGATGACCGGGCCGCGGTGGAGAACGCCTGCGAGCAGGGCGCCGTTGGGTGACAGCGCGAAGTCACCCAACCGCTCGCACCCCTCCCACTCGTCCTCGATCGCCCAGCACAAGGCACCGGATTCCACCGAGACGCCAAAGCATCCTGACGTCGCGCCGCTCGCGACAAGGATCTGCTCGGCCCCGTCGAACGCCAGCTTGTCGAACCGGTGGCTGATCCCCTGGAATCCCGCCGGGAAGGGGAACGGGGCGGCGAGCACTCGCTGACCTGCGTCGACATCCCAGATCTCGAGATCGTACTCCGTATCGCGGTTGTCCGGGTCGTGGGCGAGGCCGAGGAGCCGGCCCGACGGCGACAGCGCGGCGGTGGTCTGGAAGCGCTTGCCTGCCGGAAGATCGAGGCACGAATCGCCCGTCCGGGCCCAGCACTCGCAGCGCGTGATCGTTGTCGCCCACCAGCATCCGCCGGCGGGCGGCATCCCACCCTGGCCGGGTGTAGGGCAGGCGTTGGACATGACCGGTGGCGAGCGCCACCGTGTAGCTCACCTCCGCCATGGAGATCGTGTCGCGGACGGTGAACGTCAGGTGCGATCCGTCCGGTTCGAACATCACGGTATGGATCAGTGAGTACTGGTACGCATCGGTGTACACCACCTGGCGCGCGCCGGTCCGTAAGTCGACTGTCTGCACATCGGAGCCGGCCGCCCCGATCCGGTCGGGGATGCCGCGGGCGACCGCGACGGTGCGGCCATCCGGGTGCAGAGCGATCGCCACGACGCCGTGCTTCGCCTGTGTCGCGCACTGTACGACGACGTCGCCCGGTTCGCTTGCCGCGACGTCGCGGATCAGGGCGTACCCGTCACGCATCTTCTCGGTGACGACCTTCTCCAGGGCCTCGCGCGCCGCGTCTCCGTGATCGAACGACTTCGTGCGCCCCTGAGGCTTCCCCGTGCCGGCCCACCAGTTCCGGTGCAGCTCGGCCCCGTCGACCCGGAGTTCCAGGTACTTGGGCTTCGAGGTACCAGGGTGAGTCAGGAGAATCTGGTCACGATCCACCCGCGGCATTGTAGAGGTCTCCAACGCACAAAGTGGGCAGCTCGGCTCAGCTGCTCCTCCTCGGGTTCGAGGCCCCTTCTCGCAGGTCACGCACGTGGACCGGCCTTCAAGGCATGTCGCGGCCGCGCGGCAACGCGCCGCATGCATCGGCGATCTGCAGCCCGAACAGCGCGGAACCCACCCGCATACCTGGTCGGCTCGCGGCGCCACGCCTGCACCAGCTGCTCAGGACAGCCAGTTTCGCACGAGGGCGAGCATCGGGTTGGACAGCCAATTGACGACGAATGCGACCAGGATGCCCAAGAGGAAGAAGACGATTTGGGTGACGAACCCCCTGCGGTTCTGTCCGGTGAACTGGCGTCGCAAGACGTCGTCGAGCGCCTTGACCTGTTCGGGCGTCAGCGCCGCCAGCCGTTCGGTACTGTCCACCTGCGCGCTGAGCTGCTGAAGCGCGACCAGCCGCTCCTGCAGGTAGCGCTCGAGCTCGCGCGAGACCGCCTGCGCCTCTTTGACCATGTCCTGCAGCCTTTTGACGCGCTCGGTCAGGATAAGTTCCCGCCGCGCCACCCGTTCCCGGCGACGGGCCAGCAGCGTGGTCACCCCCCAGAAGGAACCGCCGACCGCGGCGATCGCTCCTGGCACGCCGAGCGCGACCCACCAGTAGAACCTGTCGAGCAGCGCCTGCCCCGCCGGTTTCTCCATGTCAACGCCTGCCAGCGACCCGACCAGGCCGATGACGAACGGCGTGCCCACCACCACCCATGCGATGAGGCCGCCCACAAGCCAGAGGCCGACTTTGGTGTCGTCATCAGCCGCAGACCCAGCCTGCGCTTTCTCGGCAGAAGCGCCGGGCTGGCCGCTGGACGGATTGTCGGCCGGAGGCTCGTCTTCAGAGGGCGACGTCATTGCTACAGAGTGCGATCCGGGGACAGCGCATGGCAAGCCCTCCGCCGTGATACCGCACGCCTGAGTCCGTCGCGGAGCGTCGAGTTGGAGCTGTGGGTTCTGGTCACGCGTCGAGACTCGTGCGTAAGCCGTGTGACGCCGACCTGTGGTGGCAGCTATGGACCCGCGGGAGGCCAGGCTCTCGAGGTGGCGTTGCGGGCTGACGAGCCCGGGTGCGCAGACGTTCACACCTTGGGGCCTTGAGGCTTGCCGCCGGCCAGCAGGTCGGCCCAGCTGTTGGAGGCGGTGGAAGCGTCCTGGCGGGTCGCGAGGATGATCGCGGCGCGCAGTTCGGTGAGTGCGGCGACGAGCGGGACGCAGGCCTTGATGAGGTGGGTGGCGGCGCGGGGAAGACAGGCCGCAGCGGCGAGGGCGGCGGCGATGCCGCCGATCAGGTTGAGGATGGTCGTGGACACAGGGTGCTCCTGTCGGCAGGTGGGTGGTCGCGGACGTGAGTGCCGGTCACCGCCGATTGACGCACCTCACTACGTGACGGGTCATACCGGTTGAGTCACGGCGGGTGTATTGCCGCTGGCAGCGGCTTTACGGTGGTCTTCCCGGTCCGGTCCGGTCCGGAGGCAGGGCCCAGCGGCTGGGGTGGTGATGAGCGAGACGGAGACGACACCGCGGCAGTTGTTCGCCGACCGGCTGGCCGAACTGCTGGAGCTGACCGCCGACCTTCCTCTCAAGAGCGCGATCACCCAGGCCAACCGGCGCCGTCCCGGCGGGCGAGGTCGCCCGGTGTCAGATCGCCGGGTCAGCGACTGGAAGCGCGGTCGGCATCTGCCCGAATCGGAAGCGGCCTTCCTCGTCTTGATCCGGGTGTTGATCGAGCACTGCCGTGGCCGCCGGGTGCTTCATAGTCGGGTCAGCGCAGGTCTGCTGGATGAGGAGCAGTGGCGGCGCTGGTTGCGCTCCGCCCGCGAATCCCCGCCCGATCCCGTCGACACAGCGCGGCCGGCAGGACAAGCCGATCCGGCTGCTGTCGCCAACCGGTGGGCGAGCAGGTGCCCCTATCTGGGGTTGGCGCCATTCGGGCAGAGCCAGGCAGAGGTGTTCTACGGGCGAGAGAAGCTGACCGCGCAGCTGGTGGACGCCCTGGCCGACCGGCTGGATAAGCCCGGGATTCTGGTGGTGAGCGGGGCGTCGGGAGCGGGCAAGTCCTCCCTGGTGCATGCGGGCCTGCTGCCGGCACTGGCCACCGGAGGACTGAGCGCTGAGTCGGCCCGCTGGCCGGTGGCGGTGGTGCGTCCGACCACTCAGTCACGCGATGAGCTGGCGCGGGCGCTGGCCAGGGTCGCGGGCAGAGACCCTGCGGCCATCCGCACACTGCTGGAAGCCACCCCCGACCAGGCGCACACGGTGGTGCGCGACGTTGTGGACGCACACGCCGCACCGGGCACGGTCGTCGCCAGCACCGGGGAGCGACTGATCCTGGTGATCGACCAGTTCGAGCAGATCTTCATCCTTCCCGATGACGTCCACCCTGGCCTGAACAGCCCGGCCGAACGGCAACGCGCCGACTTCATCACGGCCCTGCACGCGGCAGCTGCCCATCCGTGCGGCCCTGACGGGGAGCCGGCCGCGCTGGTGATCGCGGTGATCCGCAGCGATTTCCTGTCCTCCTGCGCGGCCTATCCCCAACTGGCCGACGCGGCCAGGGACGGGGTGTTCCTGGTCGGGCCGATGAGCGCGCCGCAGCTACGGCTGACCATTACCGGGCCCGCCGAGCAGGCGGGCCTGCACATCGCCCCCGCCCTGATCGACGCCATCCTGGCGGATCTGCCGGCCTCGGCATCTGACGGCGGGTACGAGGTGGGGGCGTTGCCGTTGTTGTCGGAGGCGATGCGGGTGACCTGGCAGCACCGCGAAGGCGATCAGCTCACCAGCCACGGCTATGAGCTTTCCGGTGGAGTCGCCCGTGCCGTCCAGACCAGCGCCGAAGCCGTCTACACCGCCCTGACCCCCGGCCGGCAGGCCATCGCCCGCCAGGTGTTTCACCGCATGACCACTGTCACCCGCGATGGGCGGGCCGTCCGCCGGCCGATACCCTACCGCCGCCGTCCCAACCCGGAGCTCGACGCCCTTGACCGGCCCGAGGCACCTACTGCGGCCGGTGGCCGGTGCGTTGAGTCAGCCTTCGGGATCGAGGATGTGGTCGAGGCCTTCGCCGCGCAGCGGCTGATTGTCGTGGACGGGGAAACAGCGCAGATCACCCACGACACTTTGCTGCACGCCTGGGGGCGCCTGCGTGGCTGGCTGGAGGACGACCCGGCCAACCGTGCCCTCTACAGCCAGCTCGTCGATGACGCCGCTGCTTGGGCCCACGACGGCCGTCCCGCTTCCTACCTGTACCGAGCCGAACGTCTCACCGCGACCCTCAAGACCCGACAGCACTGGCACACGGCGCTCGACCGCTACCCTCCTCTCAGCCGGACCGAGGAGGATTTCCTCAACGCCAGTGCCAAGGCCGCAACGCGCGCGAAACGGCGTCGCAGGACCGTTCTGGCCACGCTCATCGGAGCCTTCGTCGTTTCCCTCGTCGCGTCCACCATTGCCATCCGAGCCCAGCAGAACACCAGCCACGAACGAGACCTCGCCATCTCCCGGCAGCTCGCCGCGCGAAGCGAACTGCTGAGCAGCGACCCCGCGACCTCGGCCCTCCTTGCTGCCGCGGCCTGGCACATTGCCCCCACCAGCGACGCCCGTGCCAGCCTCATCACGGCTCTCAGCCGACCGTACCGGGGTATCTTCACGGGGAACACCACGCAGGTCTTCTCGGTAGCCTTCAGCCCCGACGGCCGCACTCTCGTCAGCGGCGGGAGCGGCGGTGACGTGCGGTTGTGGAACGTCGCCACCCGCCGCCAGCTCGGCGCACCCCTTGACGGCGGTGGGGACTCGGTGGCATTCAGCCTCGACGGTCGTATCCTGGCCACTGGAGGCTTCGACTTCGACGACAACAGCTTGGTGCGGTTGTTCGATGCCGCCACTCGCCGCCCGCTCGGCAGCCCCTTCCGCGTCGGTGGTAGAGGCCGCAAGATGGCCCTCAGCCCTGACGGCCGTACCCTGGCCATCGGCCACGACGACGGGGCAGTGCGATTGTGGGACACCGCTACCCGCCGCCAACGCGGTACGCCTTTCACCATCCCCTCCAAGGGGATCTCCGCAATGGCTTTCAGCCCCGATGGCCGCACCCTCGCCACCTGCTTCAGGAGCTCAGTGTGGCTATGGGACACTGTCGCCCGCCGTCAACTCGGCGCACCCTTCACCGTCCGTGGCGATTCGATCGACTCAGTGGCCCTCAGTCCCGACGGCCGGATGTTGGCTACGGCCGAAGGTGAAACAGTGCGGCTGTGGGACGTGGAAACCCGCCGCCAGATGGGCGCCGCCCTCCTCGTTGGCCCTGCCGGGGTCGTCTCGATGGCTTTCAGTCCCGATGGCCATACCCTCGCCACCGGCAGCCTCGCTGATGGTGCGGTGCGGTTGTGGACCGTCACCACCCGCCGCCAGCTTCGCGCACCCCTCACCGGCCCCACCGAATGGAACTCCTCGGCGGCCTTCAGCCCTGACCTCCGCACCCTCGCCGGCGGCATCAGCGGTGACGGCACCGTGCGAGTGTTCGACATCGCTACCCGCCGTCAACTCGGCGCACCCATTCCCGGCGGGATCCGGTCGGTGGCTTTCAGTCCCGATGGCCGCATCCTCGCCACTGGCAGTAAGTACCAGGTGTGGCTGTGGGACCTGGTCACCCGCCGCCAGCTTGGCGCGCCCCTTCCCGGCGGGGGGACTTCGGTGGCCTTCAGTCCTGACGGCCACACTCTCGCCACCACCGACGACCACACGATACGGCTGTGGGACACGGCCACTCGCCGCCAGCTCGGCGCACCGTTCACTGGCGCCGTCGGGGGAATCTCCTCGATGGTTTTCAGCCCGGACGGCCGCACCCTCGCTACCGGCAGTGACGATGGCGAGGTGTGGTTATGGGACATCGCCACCCGTCACCAGCTTGGCGCCCCACTTACCGGCCACACCCAATCAATCCTCGCGATGGCTTTCAGTTCGGATGGCCGCACCCTCACCACCGTCGGCTTCGACAACACGATACGGCTGTGGGACGTGGCATTGCCTTCTGATCTCGTCGGAGCCGCCTGCGCTGTGGCGAATCGCGCGCTGACGCGTGAGGAATGGGCCCAATACGTGCCGGCCAACCAGGAGTTTCGCAACGTCTGTGCAGTGTCGACGAAGCTCGATCACCAGTGATGCCTTGGGGTCGGTCGCAGCATTGCTACCAGGACGGTTCAGACCAATGTGGCGGGCAAGTCCCGGCCGCATGCGATGCTCGCTGCGCATCTCGGCGCGACCGTCGAGCACCTCGAGGATGAGATCCGGCCGCGACCGCCCGGCTGTTGCTCGCCCAGATCAACGCGGTGCTCGAGCGCGCCCGCCGACGCGGCGACCCGGCCGCCGGCATCCAGACGGCCCTGCGCGGTGAACACCTGGGCCGGTCTGCAAGCCACGACCAGTGGCTGACCGGTCTCGGCCGGTACATGCGCTTGGGTGAGGAGGCCTCAGCCCGCATCGCTGCCGGGTACCACCCCGCCAACCGTCCCCCACGCAGTGCCGCCTGGACGAGGGCCGCCTTCCCAGACGATCGGCTCAGCGGCGGCCGACCGTTGCTGTAGGAGTGACGGACCTTGAGGGTGGACTCGTCACGGTCGCGCAGCGAACCTGCCCGGAAGTAGCGAAGCCGGTTCCGGGCTCAGCCGGCGACTTGGCTTTTCGGTGGCGCGGAGACGCTGACCTTCGAGCCCCATCCCGAGTAGCTGGTCTCGGTGCTGAAGCGCCCGTCCCCTACCTCGACGCCGTCGGCGACGTGGGTGGAGGCCAGGTGCGAGGTGAGGAGCTTGCGAGGGAGATTGTCAGGGCCGAGCGTGAGCCTGTACTCCACCACGGTCTTGTCGCCCTCGCTGAGCGGCGATGACGCTCGGAACCAGGGTGACGCCTTCGCCAGTGCCGCGTAGGTGAGTTTGCCGGAGTACGTACGGCCCTGCTTCTTGCCCCTGAGCAGGACCTTCAGCGTGGCGGGCTCGGCCGGGTTCACGAGCTGGGAAAAGGTGCCGATGTAGCTGCCTGTCATGCGCAGGGGTCCACGAGGTACTTCTTGCCATTGGGCACCTCGCCGTACATCGGGTGCGTGGTCCAGCTCTTGCCGTCGACCCAGATCGTACGCCCGCCGTTCAGGGAGTACATGTAGTCGAAGATGCCGCCGGTGTGCTTGTTGTAGTCGGTGGTGATGTCGGACGCGGCGATGCCTTTCTTGCCGAACTGCCACTTCCCGGACCGCCGAAGGAACGTGATCTTCTCCGAATCCTGCAGTAAGGATGTGACGTCGGTGAACTTCACCCCCTTGCCCGCCTTCAGCTTGCCCTGCAACGTCTTGACCGGGTCCGCCGCGGCGGCCTGGGCGGGGGTGGCGGCTATGAGCATGGTCATGGCCGACACGACGGCGCCCACGATCATCCGATTCATGAGGTTCCTTTCCATGGAGATCGCAGATTCTGCCATTCCTTGATCACGACCTGGTGAACGCGAAGTCCTTCATTGGCAGGTCGCACTCGAGCACCAGATACAGGCTGGTCGATCCTGTCGGTGGCAGGCTCCTGCACGGTCCCGAGCAGCCCGCCCAGCCGTGGAGTTCGTGACCGGCTTGATCACCGCCGTCGCCCTGCGCCCCGGTACCTGCAGCCGAGCACCACGAGGCCGCCGTCACAGCCGACCCGTTCGCTGTCGCGCCGCGCGGATCTGCCGAGCCGTGCCCCGGATATCAGGCGTTGAATGCGAAAACCGCAAATTGGGCGCGGTCACGGGCGTTGAGCTTGGCCACGGCCAGGTTGCTGTGGGTTTTCGCGGTCAGTGAGCCAGTCGCCATGCGGTTCGGCAGGCGTGGCCGTGGCATAGCCCTCGCGGGGCTCACCGTTCGGGACAATGCCCCGGTGATTCGCGTACGTACAACCGCTTTATCCCTCTTCCTCTTACTGGCTTTGCGGAGTTGTCGGCACGTTCACCATCACCATGTCGGGTGAGTCGATGGAATCGACGATCAAGGCGGGCGCGAACCTGTCGCCACGCAGCACCGATGGACCTCGCGCCGTGTCACCATCGCAAACCACTTCATGGTGCATGAGGAGACTTTTTCGGGCTGGCGTAGGGGCGGGGTAGCCTGGCGGCCGCTGCGTCGTCATGACCGCCGATCCGTGTCGAGGCAGCGTCCGAGGCGCCGCAGTCCGATCGCCGGTTTGGAAGGGATCTGGGTCTCGGAATTGTCGGTGGCTACCGGCATGGTGGTGCCATGACCGAGACGCCGCCCTTCACCGTCCTCGCCGATGACACGGCCTACGCCGAGGCCGTTCAGCTCGCCGTTGACTCCGCCGCCGCCTACTACGCCGACGGCACCTCCACGCTTGACGACGACGCCTACGACCGGCTGGTGCGGGGCATCCAGGCGTACGAAGAGGCCCACCCCGAGGCGGTGCTGCCGTCCTCGCCGACGGGCAAGGTGGCCGGCGGGGCCGTGGTGGGCGACGTGCCGCACACGGTGCCGATGCTGAGCCTGGACAACGTGTTCGGCGCCGAGCAGCTTGCCGACTGGGCGGCCTCGCTGGAGCGCCGGCTGGGCCGTCCGGTGACGGCGTGGAGCGTGGAGCCCAAGCTCGACGGGCTGGCGATCTCGGCCCGCTACCGGCACGGGCGGCTCGCGCAGCTGGTCACGCGCGGCGACGGCAGCGCGGGCGAGGATGTCTCGCACGCCATCGGCACCATCGTCGGCCTGCCCGATCGGCTGGCCGAGCCGGTCACGGTGGAGCTGCGCGGCGAGGTCATGATGACCGCCTCCCAGTTCGAGGAGGCCTGCGCCAAGCGGCAAGCCCACGACGGCACTACGTTCGCCAACCCGCGCAGCGCGGCGGCGGGCACGCTGCGTGCCCAGGACAGGCCGTACGTCTGCGAGCTGACATTCTTCGCTTATGGGGTGTTGCCACCTTCCGACGACAGCTCTGAACTGGCGGTGCGGCTGCGGGAGCTGCCGCACAGCCAGATCATGGACTGGGTGGCCGCGCAGGGTGTGCAGACCACCGCCGTCACGCCGGTCGCCGGGATCGTGGCCGACAGCGTTGAGCGCGTGCAGGAGCGGGTGGGGGAGATCGCGGCGGTCCGCGCCGAGCTGCCGTTCGGCATCGACGGCATCGTGATCAAGTGCGACCTGGCCGCCGACCAGGCCGAGGCCGGATTCAGCTCCCGAGCGCCCCGCTGGGCCATCGCCTACAAGCTCCCCGCCACGGAGAAGATCACCAAACTGCTCGCCGTGGAGTGGAACACCGGCCGCACCGGCATCATCGCCCCGCGCGCCGTGCTGGAGCCGGTGGAGCTGGACGGCAGCATCGTCACCTACGCCACCCTGCACAATCCCGCCGACATCGCCCGGCGCGGGCTGATGCTCGGCGACAGCGTGACCGTCTACAAGGCGGGCGACGTCATCCCGAGGGTCGAAGCGCCGGTCGTGCATCTGCGCACGGGTGAGGAGCAGCCGATCGAGATCCCGGTGGCCTGCCCCTCCTGTGGCGACGCCATCGACAACTCGCAGGAGCGGTGGCGGTGCGTGCGCGGGCGCCAGTGCCGCGCAATCGCCTCCATCGTCTACGCCGTGGGCCGCGACCAGCTCGACATCGAGGGCCTGGCCGAGAACCGCATCAAGCAGATGCTGGACGCGGGCCTCATCGCCGATTTCGCCGACCTGTTCTTCCTGACCCGCGATCAGTTGCTCGGCCTGGAGCGCATGGGCGAGACCAGCACCGACAACCTGCTGGCCGCCTTCGATCGGGCCAAGGGCCAGCCGCTCAGCCGGGTGTTCTGCGCGCTCGGCGTGCGTGGCACCGGCCGGTCCATGAGCCGCCGCATCGCCCGCCACTTCGGCAGCATGCAGGCCATCCGCGCCGCCGACGCCGAGGCGATCCAGGCGGTCGAGGGCATCGGTCCGGAGAAGGCCCCGGTCGTGGTGGCCGAGCTGATCGAGCTGGCCCCGCTGATCGACAAGCTGGTCAAGGCCGGCGTCTCCATGACGGAGCCGGGCTGGACACCACCCGCCGAGCCTGGTGAGGCCGACGGCGCGTCCGAGCTGCCGCTGGCTGGGATGTCCGTCGTGGTGACCGGCGCGATGAGCGGAGCGCTGGAGGCGCTGAGCCGCAACCAGATGAACGAGCTGATCGAGCGCGCGGGCGGCAAGGCGTCCTCCAGCGTGTCGGCCAAGACATCACTGCTGGTGGCCGGCGACAAGGCCGGGTCCAAGCGGGCCAAGGCCGAGAGCCTGGGCGTGCGGATCGTCGATCCGGAGGAGTTCGCCACCCAGGTCAGCGCCTTCCTGTGAGCACCCTGGCGCCACGCCGGGACGCGGTGTCCCGGCTGGCCGGCTCGAGGACCGTCCGGCTCTTCGCGCCGCGGCTACGACTGACTGGATGAGCACACAGCGCAGCCCGGTCCTCGGCGGGGCGAGCTGGAGCGTCGGCGTCGCCCTCACCGGGGGCACACCCCGTGGAACCCCATCTGGGCCGCCCCGAATCCGGTTGCCTATCTTGCGCCCGTCAACGCAGAAGTGCCCGATGGACATGAACTTTGGTGATCTCGACGAGCCGCCGTGCCAGGCTAATGCGCTACCGGCACTTCCTCGGCTGAAGCGCTTGGGGCGGCGTGGGGGTGCTGGGCACGGGTTGGCGGGCGGCGGCCGGAAAGTCGGGCGCTCAGCGGGGATGGGGGCTGCGCAGGTGTCCTGGGGCCATCTTCACCGGGCCGTACTGATCAGCCTCGCAGGGCACAGTGTGCCGCCGCGCCACAGGAACGTGACGCACTGAGTAGCGCCGCCCGCAACGGGGAGTTACCGAGTATGGATGGAACCATGATCCTTTTGAGGCGGACAATCCACGTGACCGTGCTCGCCCTCTTAGTCCTCCCGATCATCGCCATCCCGCCGGCGGCGGCCGACACCCGCAAGCGGCCGCAGGCCGAAGCCGGCGCCGCGCTCGCCCGCCGTATGTTGTCCCAGTTGAAGGTCGCCAGGGCGTTATCGATCCGCGGCTATGCCCACCGGCGCTTCCTGCCCCGATGGGCGCACCACAGGGGTAAGTGCGACACCCGGGAGACGGTGCTGGCCCGCGACGCGCGACGCGTGCGCAAGAACGCCACGTGTTACCCCGTCAAGGGCCTCTGGTACAGCCCGTACGACGGCAAGTGGCTGAAGAGCGAGAAGCATGTGGACGTCGACCACGTCGTGCCACTGTCGTACGCCTGGCGTTCCGGCGCCAGCAGATGGAGCCAGGCACGCAGGCGCGCCTTCGCGAATGACCTCACCCGACCCGAACTGATCGTCGTCAGCCACTCCGCCAACATCGCCAAGGGTGGCCAGGGGCCGCAGGGCTGGCGTCCGGCGCGCCGTGCCTATTGGTGCCGCTACGCGACCTCGTGGATCACCGTGAAGCACCACTACCGGCTCTTCGTGACAAGAAAGGAGAAGAAGGCTCTGCTCAACATGCTCCGCACCTGCCGGGGACGTTGACATATCGGCTGTGACCTGGCTCGGGATCGAGAAGGAACCGCGCAGGAATTGGCGGTACGGCCCGAGGGGCTGTCGCGGCCCGAAGATGCGGTCGGCGACGGCGGCCTGTTCGGCGGTACCGGCGCGGAAGTACGGGGCGGTTGTGTCCAGGGAAGCAGGCCCAAGGAAGTCCTCCAGCAGGCGCTCGGCGGGGGGACGTCCAAGGCTCGGGGCTCTCTCTTGTCGCAGGCGTCTGCGGGGCAGTTCAGAGGGAGCGAGGGTCGTCGGGGCGGTAGCGGGCACAACACGCGAGCACCCCCGACGTCCCACGCAAGGTCCACGCGACATGAGCACCCAGCCCTCGGACACGATGCACCGCAGCCGTGACCAGGCATTCAGTGCCAACCCAACGACGTGCTCGTAGCCGGGGCCGAGGATCTTCCCGCCGTGCCAGACACTCGACGTGGGATGCGGCGAGGGCGTCGCCGCGCTCCGGGCAGCCCACCGCAGCCAACCCACCGCACTCCACCCACTGGGGCCGGCCCACCGTGGCCGCCCCACCACAGCCTGCCTACCGTGGCCGCCCCACCACAGCCGGCCCGCCGTGGCCGGCCCGCCACAGCCTGCCCGCCGTGGTTGGCCCACCTGGCTGGCCCACCGTGGCTGGCCCACCATGGCCGGCCCACCGCGGTTGGCAGGTCACCGCGGTCGGCATCTCCGAGGTCGCCCTGTGCCGCGCCGCCGCTGCCGCCACAGATGTCCAGCGCCGCGTGTCCTGGCCGCATGCGGACACGCATCACGTATCAGCCGTCGTGGGCGTCCCTCCTAAGGAGCGGAAAGGAGCGAGACGATGGCCACTTACACGATCGACAGCTACAGCGTGCGAGTCTGGTCCTCCAGGCCGACCACGAACCTCAGCCCCGGCGTCGCAGTCACCGGGATCTACCTGTACGAGGGCGGTGCCTACCGCGGTTACGCCTACTTCTACCCCGACGGCACCCCGCTGGCGCCGCCGGTGATCGACGCGGCCGCGGGCCAGATCTTCATCCATCTCAACCTGTCGCAGCTCACCGGGATCCTGCAGTTGCTGCGCGAGGAGAAGCCGGTCTATCTGTACGAGTTCGGCACCACGAACGCCGGGCTCATGACGGGCACCGAGCCCACGGGTGAGGAGGAGGGCATAGCGGGCTGACCCTCACTCTCGGGGGCAGCCTTCACCCGGCATCGGTCGGCGTCAGCGCGAGATGATTTCGTCGCGGCATTGCTGCCCCCTGCAGGCGCAGGCTTTGATCGTCTCGCTGAGGTTCTCCGGCACCGCCGTACAGCGGGTGTCGCGGCTTGGGGTCGGCGGCCTTGATGAGGACACGACTTCCTTGCAGGTCAAAGCGAGACGATCTTTTCAGGCGCGTAAGGCGCACTGACCGGCTCGCACAGCACGGGCGCAGGGGGCCTTGAGGGTGTAAGCGCGCCACGGGCAAGGGCAAGGGAACGTGGTCCGGCTGCGCGCGGTGCCGGGCGAGTCGATGGTCGAGGTTGTGGACGAGGGGTGGTTGCCGCATCCGGGCACCACCGGCACGGGCCGGTGTTAGCCTGCTCGTCGTGTCTACTGGCGATCATGACTTACCCGGCCCCGGCCAGTCACACGCCTCGGGCCGGGCGTCGGCCGACGAGACGCTGGGCGATCCGCGTTTCCTGATCCACGCCGACCCCGACGAGGTGATGGCGCTCGCGTCGCGAGCAGACGGCGCCGAGGCGCGGCTGGCCGCGGCGGTCTACCGCACGTCCGCCGGCCGGCATCGTGACCTGCCTCCCGCCGCGCGCCGTCAGGTCCTGACCGTGGACGCCGCCCGGTGGCAAGCCGATGATCTGGGGCGACGGCTCGCCGAGGCGCCGGACGAGCACGGCGCGGCCGCTCCGTACCGGGTGGAGTGGGCGACGGGCACGTCGCTGAAGGGCGCGCTGCTGTGGTCGGCCGATCTGCCGGACCACGAAAGGCTCGGGCCGGCCGCAGTCTGGGCGATGGCGGCCGGCGGGTCGCCGGGCCAAGCCGTGGTGACGGTCGCGGCCTTCGGCCGTGACGGCTGGACCTGGGACCTGGCGTCGGGCAGTTGCGTCGGCAGGCCCGTGTTCGACGACGGAGGCGTCGAAGCCCTGGAGAGCGTGGTGCTCGACGGTCGTCGATCGCTGGTCGTCAGCGGGTACAGCATCGTCGACGACCTCGTACGGGCGAGCGTCTGGGTGATGGACGTCGGCTCCGGGGAGCGCGTCGGTCCGCCGTTCGTCACCGAAGGTCACGTAAGCGATCCGCTGGCCGTCGCCACGGTGGCGGGCCGTCCGGTGGCGATCTCCGGCGGATCGGCGGTGAAAGTCTGGGACCTGCTCGCGCAGCGCCCTCTGGGCACGCCGTACAAGGCGCACGGCGACACGAGGGTGGTCTCGATCGCCACGACGACCCTGGACGGCCGCGCGGTCGCGGTCACCGGTGACTACGACGGCTTCGTGCGGGTGTGGGATCCCCTCGACGGGACGGAGGTCGCGGCGCCGACAGAGACCTCCGGCCGGCCGGAAAGCCTGCTGGCCCTGTCTCTCGACGGCCGCCCCGTCGTGGTCACCGGCGGCTACGACGGCCCGGTCGAAGTGCGGGATCTGCGCGAGGGGACTCTCGTTCGCGAACTGCTGCCCGAGGACGTGCTGGCGCGTGGCAGCAGTTCGCTCGCCGCCGCCGAACTCGACGGCCGCTCGATCGTGGTAGCCCTCGACCGCGACGGGCGCGTACGAGTGCTGGACCTCGCCACAGGAGAGCCGCTGTGCGCGCCCCTGCCTCCGGGGCGCGGAAAACCTGATGCGATCCGCGTGGCCGAGGCCGGCGGCCGTCCGATCGCCGTCACCAGCGGCATGCTCTCGTCCGTGGTGCAGGCGTGGGACCTGACCGCCGCGTGCGCCGCCCCAGCCGCCGGAGCGCCGCGCGGCCTGCCGGGCGACATCACCGCCCTGACGGTCTGCGAGGTCGACGGCCGCGAGGTCATCGTCACGGCCCACCACGACGGCCCCGCCGACGACCCCAGATGGGGCGAGGGATACGTGTGCGTCACCGACCTGGCCGACGGCACTGCGGTGACCCCCGCCATCCCCACCGGAGAAGGACGGACACAGCTCGCCCTGGCCGACTTCCACGGGGGCCCCGTAGCGGTGATCACCTGTAATCAGCGATTCGTGCCGCGGCTGCTGCGATTGCCTGAGGGTCAGGAGCTGGACATCACGTTCACCACCTCGGACTACCGGCATGACCACAACGGCCGGATCACCGCGCTCGCCACCGGCCGGCTGACCGACCGCCCCGTGGTGGTGACCGGCGGACGGCACAACCAGGCGCGCGTGTGGTACCTGGACAGCGGCTCCATGTGTACGGCCGTCGCCGGGCGCGGCGGCGGGTACACCCATGTCACCGCCGCAGCCGTCTGCTCGCTCCGAGGCCGCGGCGTGGCGGTCACCGCCGGACACGGATCCGACACGCCCGAGATCCGGGTGTGGTGGCTGTCCAGCGGCCGCCCGGTCTGTCAGCCGGAGACAGGTCACAGCGGAGCCGTGAACGCCGTCGCGATCAGTGACCTGGACGGCGCCCCGGTCGCGGTGACCGCCGGTGCGGATCAGACAGTCCGGGTGTGGGACCTGAACAGCGGAAAACTGGTCAGAGACCCCCTGATCGGGCACACGGCACCGGTTATGGCCGTGGCCGTGACCGAACTGGACGGCCGCCCCGCCGTGGTGACCGGCGGCGCGGATCGAACCGTCCGGATGTGGGATCTGGACAGCGGGCACCGGCTTCGACGGGCGGATCTGCCCGGCGCGGTGTCGCATGTCGCCGTCGCGTCGGGCGGCCGGCTGGTCGTCGCGTTCGGTGACGACATCGCCGTCATGTCCCCCCAGCACCTGGCGGCTGAGCGGTGAGGTGTCCGGGTTCATCCAGCTCTATCCGCTGAGCGCCGATCTTCAGCCGGAGATGTGGACTCTCCGTGCTGAGACGGGCGGGGCTGATGGGGGCTTCTGGCCGTCTTCGCAGCGACTGTCAGCCGCTCCGGCAAGGTAAGAAGCCCGGACCCGCGAGGAGGGCGACGCCGAGCACCATGGCGGAGAAGGTCACGGCGATGGCCTGGATGATCTTTCCTGCTGGGTTCTTTCGGAGGTCGGGGTCGCCCTCAGACGCGAATCGAGGTCACACCGTCTCTCCGGCCCCGGCGAGGTCATATCAAAGAGGTCATATCAAAGGAGAGGGCGGGATAGCCTGCCTGCGGTGCCTCGAACCACGTGACCGGAGGAGTCGATGCTGGGATGACGGCAGGGCGAACGATACCCACACAGGACGACGTGCTCGGGTACTTCGACACGCTATCGAACTGGGGACGGTGGGGCGACGACGACGAGCTCGGCACTCTGAACCACATCACCGACGACGTCCGCCTGGCGGCGGCGCGGGCCGTGCGCCACGGCAGGAGCGTGTCGTGCGCATGGGAGGTCGCCGTACCGGAAGACATGGAGCGGTCGACGACGACGTGCCCGTGCGCCGCCGACATGCCGGGTGCCGAGAACATGCCGGTGGCCGCATTCCACAATGACCGGCGCTGGGGCTTTTCGTCCGAGCGGCTCGGCATCACGTTCCACGGCAACACCATCACCCACATCGACTCGCCGTGCCACATCTTCTGGGACGGCACGATGTACAACGGGCGGTCGCACTCGCTGGTCGACGCCGCAACCGGATCGGCGTGGGCGTCCGTCACGGCGGCGGCGAACGGGATCATCACGCGTGGTGTCCTGCTGGACATTGCGAGCGTGCGGGATGTGCCGTGGTTGGAACCCGGGCAGGGTGTGTTTCCCGACGACCTCGAGGAGGCCGAGCGTCGCCAGGGTGTGCGGGTGCGATCCGGCGACGCGGTACTCCTGCGGACCGGCTATGGCCGCGTCCGGCACGAGAGCGGTGCGGTCAGCGGTTTCACGCAGGCCGGCTGGCACGCGTCCTGCCTGCCGTGGCTGCAGGAACGGGAGGTCGCGCTGATCGGCGCTGACACCCCCCAGGACGTTCAGCCGTCGGGGTACGAAGACGTGTTGATGCCGGTTCACGCCGTGAGCCTCGTCGCGATGGGTCTGTGGATGCTCGACAACTGCGACCTGGAGGCGTGCGCGACGACGGCCGCCGAGCTC
The DNA here is from genome assembly GCF_053603495.1 of Nonomuraea sp. NPDC004186. Classification (NCBI taxonomy): domain Bacteria; kingdom Bacillati; phylum Actinomycetota; class Actinomycetes; order Streptosporangiales; family Streptosporangiaceae; genus Nonomuraea; species Nonomuraea sp. NPDC004186. Next base: position 38,935 of record NZ_JBSGFQ010000058.1, read on the forward strand.
GGCCAGTGGGACTTCCACCTCGCGGTCGCGCCGGTCCGTTTCGCCGGTACGTCCGGCAGTCCGGTCAACCCGATCGCCACCTTCTGACCGCGGTTCACGAGGAGGTGCGACGCCACCTCGGCGAACAGGCGCCGGGATGGGACGGCGACCTCGGCGATCGAGGCGATCGAGGCGATGGCCTCCGCTTGCCGGTGTTCCGAGGCGATGGTGCGGGCGATCCGCTCGACCCGCTCGGCTTCCCGGTGACGCGCCATGAGGTTTTGGTGCCCCAGCCAGCTCCCCGGGCTGGGGCATGTCGAGATTATGGCCTTAAGTCCGATTTGTATAGCTTTGGCGAGTAATTTTCCTTGACCGCCCTTGCAAGGACGCCCCTCGATGCCCCGCCGCGGCAGGTATGAATAGATCATGACTGCGCGTTATGACGGCCAGGCCGACTGGTACGACGAGTACATCGGCTCCAGCGCCCACGTCACCACGCAGGACATCGTCGACCTCCTCGGCCCCGGCGAGGGGCCGTGCCTGGACGTCGGCTGCGGCACCGGCCTCTATCTCGACGCCATCCGCTCCACCGGCCGGACCGTCATCGGCCTCGACCGCTCCGCCGACCAGCTGCGACTGGCCCGCCGCCGGGACCCCGCGCCCCTCCTCCAGGGCGACGCCACGGCCCTGCCGTTCGCCACGGGCACGTTCGGCACCGTCACCGCGATCTGGGTCTCGACCGACATCCCCGACTTCGCCGGGCTGCTGCGGGAGGCGGCCAGGGTCCTGCGCCCGGGCGGCCAGTTGCTGTTCTACGGGGTGCACCCGTGCTTCAACGGCCCCCACATCGAATCCCGCGAGGACGGCGCGGTGATCATCCATCCCACGTACCGGATCAAGGGGTGGCACAAGCGCTCGCCGTGGTGGCGCAAGGGCGGGGTCCGGGACCGGGTCGGGATGAGCCACGTGCCGCTGTCCGACCTGATGAACGCCTTCGTCGACGCCGGGCTGGCCGTCGGGCGCGTGTACGAGCCGCAGGAGCGCCCCGTGCCGTCCGTCCTGGCCGTCAGGGCGTTCCGGCCGGGCTGACGCTCAGCGGCCGGGCACCGGCAGCAGGGCCAGGTGCTCGCTGGTCACGAGGTCGAACCTCAGCGCCAGCGACACCAGCGCGTGACGCTGCCAGTCGGCCTTGCCCTCACCGCCCTGCGGGCTTTTGACGTGCAGCTTCTTCTCGGCCAGGTAGCCGATGTGGAAGCCGATGGCGGTACGGCTCAGCTCCAGCTCGGGGAGCCTCTCGGCGATCTCGGGGATCGTCGGTATGCGCGACGTCGAGGGGTCGCGCAGGCGCGGCTCGCACAACGCCACCAGGATGCGGAAGTACTTGGCGTTCTGGTCGAGCGGGTAGGCGACCTGCGTGGCCGCGCCCTCGTCGGCGCGGTGCGGCGGCACATGTACGTGCTGCGGCGCGAACACCAGGAACGAGACCGTGCCGTCGACCGCGGGCAGGCTCACCCTGGAGAACTCGAACGGGATCGGCGCCCCCATCCGCCCCGGCGGCACCTTGACGAACTCCCCGCCCCCTTCCGGGTTCTCCACGACGTACGTCTTCGACGTGCTGAGGTTGGACAGCAGCCAGTAGTCCCCCACCGCGACGATCTCGCCGGCGCGCCGGGAGACCGCGGCGTCGTCCAGCCGGAGATCCACGGGAGAGCCGGGAGCCCCGCGCCCGAAGAGCGCCTGCTCCCCGGGCGCGAGCTCCAGCGAGTACGGCCGGTCGTCGGTAGGCGCCGCCGCCATCTGGATCAAGATGGTGCTGTGCATCCGCGGGACCCTACTCGCGTGCCGGTGAAGGTGTCCAGGTCATACGGGCAACGGCTTGCCACCCGGGCGCCTGCACTCCCGCAGGCCGCCATCGGACTCGTCGTTGCCGCCCCCGCGGAAGTAGACCTCGCTGACGTACCCCCACCTGTCGTTGTCGGCCATGGTGGCCGCCCACCAGTAGTTCCGGTACGAGCCCAGCGTGTAGCTCGCCCCGGCCTTCTCGCACAGGTACCAGTCGTCCCCCGCCGGATCGATGTAGCCGACGATCTTGCCCTTGGCCGGCGACTCGTAGACCGGGATGCTCCCGCTCGGCGACCAGTCGGGGCAGTTCTGGACCGTGTCGTCACCGTGCCGGAACGGCTTCCCGCACGGGCTGGCGTCGCCCGCGGCGGCCGTGGCGCTCCCCGCAGCTGGGCCGGCAACCCCCGCGATCGCCAGCCCGAAGGCCGCGGCGAGCGCGGCCCGTCGGATACTCATCATGCTTTTCCTCCCGATGTCGGTATCCGCGTCGATCCTGCGGGGCGCGGGGCCATTTCCGTAACCTGGTAGCTACCAGGGCGCGTGGACGGATCCACGATGATCGGCGATGATGAGCTGAATGACGGCTCCGTCCCAAGCAGGTCGCTACCGGATCGAGCAGCTCATCGGTGTCGGGGGGTTCGCCTCCGTCTATCTGGCCCATGACGACGAGTTGCGCTCGCCGGTGGCCGTCAAGATCCTCGCCGACAACTGGGCCCGCCGGCCCGACGTGCGCGGGCGCTTCCTCCAGGAGGCGCGGCTGCTGCGCAGGGCCGACTCCCACCTGCTCGTACAGGTCTTCGACGTGGGCGAGCTCGACGACGGCCGCCCGTACTTCGTGATGACCTACGCCGACCGCGGCACGCTGGAGGACCGCCTGTCCGGCGGGGCGCTCACCGTCGACGAGGCGCTCGGCCTGATGCGCGACATCTGCCAGGGCGTGTCCGTGCTGCACAGCATCGGGGTCGTCCACCGCGACCTGAAGCCGTCGAACGTGCTGTTCTGCTCGCGTCCCGAGGGCGGTGAGCGGGTGATGGTGGCCGACCTCGGCATCGCGCGGTCCACCGACCACCTGAGCGGGCTGACGCTGCCCGCGGGTTCGCCCGGCTACCAGGCTCCCGAGCAGCTCTACTTCGACGGCGCGCCGGACGCGCGCGCCGATGTCCACGGCCTGGGCGCGCTGACCTACCACATGCTCACCGGCAGGGTGCCCGCCAAGCCGGAGCAGCGGGTGCCGCCGAGTGCGCTGCGTCCCGAGGTGCCGGAGTCGGTCGACGCCGCCGTGATGCGCGCCCTGGATCCCGGCAGGGAGGCCCGCTGGCCCGACGCCGCCGCCTACGCCGCGGCCCTGTCATCGTCCACCGCCGTGCCGTCGGCGGACTGGAAACCGCAGGTGCGGCCGTCGGGCGGGGAAGCGCATATGCGGCCGTCCGAAACGGGCCGGCGCAGGGTGATCGCCGGGGGTGCGGCGGCCGTCGTGGCCGCGGCCGCCGTCACCGTCGTGGCCGTCAACCTCGCCCAGAGCCCGGACCAGCCCGGCGGCACCCGCGCGGCCGCGAGCACGCCGCCCGCGAGCGGCTCGACCAGCCGGTGGCTGCGGGACGGCTCCGACATCCCCGGCCGGTACCGCGAGCTGATCGTGCAGGCGGGCACGTACTGCCAGGAGCCCGGGCTCAGCCCGGCCCTGATCGCCGCGATGCTCAAGGCGGAGTCCGGCTACGACCCCGGCCTGTCCGATCCGGTGAAGGACGAGTACGGCATCTCCAGGTGGACCCCGTCGGTGCTGTGGTACTGGCAGCCGGGCGGCCTGCAGAGCCCGAAGCCCGCGCCGCCGTTCAGCCCGGAGCTGTCGATCCTGTCGATGGGACGGTTCCTGTGCACGCTGGGCCCCAGGGTCGCGGACCTGCCCGGCGACCCGGCGCTGAAGCTCGCCGCCCTCTACCGCAGCGGCGTCGACCCGCTGAAGCGGGCGGGCGGCATCCCCGAACGGTGGCGCGACTACACCGAGAAGGTCTCCCGCTACATGCACGACTACCGGCCGGACTGAGGGTGCTCGACGCATGCTCAACGCGGGCTCAACATTCCTTGATCGACGCTTTCACCCGTGACCGACCATGCCGCCGCCATCCCGTCCATCGGATTACGTACGCCCGCCGAGTTCGTCGCGGGGCTGCGCAGCCTCAAGGCGTGGTCGGGGCTGACGTACCGGCAGCTCGAAGCCCATGCGGCGGCTGCCGGGGACTTCCTGCCGTACAGCACGCTGGCCTCGGCGTTCGGCCGTAACCGGCTGCCCCGCCGGGAGCTGGTCGTGGCCTTCACCAGGGCCTGCGGCTGCCGTGCGGAGGAGACGGCGGCCTGGCTCGACGCGCACCGCCGCGTCGCCGCCCGGTCCGTACGCACCCCGGCCACCTCACGGCCCGACGACCCGGTCTGGCCGCTGGGAGAGGAGCTGGCCGTCCTCGGCTACCGGCTCATCGTGGCGGCGGCGAGCAGGACCCCCGACCCGATCACCGAGGCCGCGGCCCGCCAGGTCATCGCCGAGCTCGCCCAGATCAGCCCTCCTCCGGCGGTGAGCGTGGACAGCGCCGCGAGCGCGCTCTGCACGGCCAGCTCCCGCCGGTCCAGGCCGCGTTTGGCGGCGTCCACCGACCGCCGCTCGGCGATCATCCGGCCGCCCAGGAAGCCACCGAGGCCGAACAGGCGGATCTCCTTGGCGGCGTCCACGCTGCCGAGCAGGGTGCCGTAGAACAGCTCGCGGCGTTCGGCCGGGCCGATCTCCCACTGCACCCGCGCCCTCCCCCGCGCCAGGCGCAGCTCCGCGACGAGCGCGGGCAGCGCCGAGCCGATCACGACGGCGGTGAACGCGGGACTGATCACCAGGAGCGAGCCGACGAACCCGGCCAGCGTCACAGCCCCGCGTCCGAGGCCGAACAGCGCGTCCACCACGCGGCCCGGCGCGGCGGCGCTCTGCTCGGCCAGCCGCAGCCGGTCGAGCATGGCCGGGTCCTCGAACCTGGCCAGCCCCCGCCAGCCCGCTCGCGGCCAGGCCCGCCGCGAGCGGTAGGAGCACGCCGCCCGTGACGAGGCCGTCCAGGATCAGCTTGGTCAGCCACGCCATGACCACGGGTACGGCCGAGGCGAGCAGCACGCTCGCCAGGTAGGCGAGGAGGGTGCCGGAGGCGGCCCGCCACACCAGCGCCAGGGCCTGTCCGGCGGTCGACCTCACCCGATCGCCACGACCGGCGACCGCATGATGTCGGGCCCGGTCGCGATCACGTACCCCTCGGCGTCCACGACGCAGTACCCGGGGAAGGCGTTGGCCTCGAACGCCCGGCTGACCGGCCCGCCCATCTCCTCCACCACCACCAGCGACACAGGCGCCAGCCGCTCGACCATCTCGGTCGCGCGCCGATCCGCGAGCCGACCGGCAGCATGTCCTGGCCGAGGTAGCGGCGCTGCAGCAGGTCCTCGAGGTGAACGGTGTGCTGCTTGAGCCGTCTGATCACCCCGAACGTCAGCAGCAGATCCAGCAGGCAGAGCGCTGCCACGAGGACCACGGCGACGACGAGCACGGTCATGCTGTTCCCCTTCGTTGTGGGTGGGCGAGAAGAGCTCCACGAGCTCGTCGAGACGGGAGACGATCATGGCGAGCCGGCGCGCCCGGGGCTCACCCGACCGTCACCGCGTGCCGGGCACGGGTGACGGCCGTCGCCCTCGTCGGTCAGCAGTCGCCTCGGGAGTAGCAGTTGCAGCCGGTGCTGCCGATCCTCGGGCAGCACGTGATGTACATGACGCGCGCGCCCGTGGTGCAGCAGCGGGTCTGGCAGTCGGAGCCGCACCCGGGGCAGGCCGCCGCGGCCTCGGCGCGCGGGACCAGGCGCTGGAGCAGGTTGTCGGCGAGTCTTGCGATCATCGCGGTCATCGGGGTGATTCCTTCCCTGTGCTCTGCACGGATGGCTGGAGGTACGGGAACCTGGATGACCTTCACCTTGGCCCGGGTGCCCGGGCCCAACAAGGAATACGCCGTGTTCCGAAAAGTTCCGAACAGCGATGTCAGGAGTGCTCGGGCACCGGGAAGACGGCCACGAAGCGGGCGCCGGGTGAGTGGTCGGCGAGGCTGAGGGTGCCGTCGTGGGCCGCGGCGATGTCGCGGCACAGGGCCAGGCCGAGGCCGCTGCCGCCCTTGTCCTTGGCCCTGGCGGGGGCCAGGCGGGTGAAGCGTTCGAAGACCCGCTCCCGGTCCTGTGGCGGGATGCCGTCACCGTCGTCGGTCACCGTGACGGTCACCTTGTCGCCGTCCACGGCCACCTCCAGGTCGATCCGGGTGGCGGCGTGGCGGGTGGCGTTGTCGAGCAGGTTCGTCAGCAGGCGGTCGAGCTGCAGGGGCGAGCCGTAGACCGGCGCCGAGACGCACAGGTCGGCGACGATCGGCACCCGGCCGCCCGCGCGGCGGTTGACCTGCTCCTCGGCCACGCGGACCAGGTCCACCACGCGGCGCTCGCCGACCGCGCCGGCGTCCAGCCGGGCCAGCATCAGCAGCTCGTCGATGATGCCGGTCAGGCGGTCGGCGGCGGCCAGCGCCTGCTCGCCGGTGGCCCTCCAGTCCGTCTCGTCGGGATAGGCGCTGGCCACCTCCAGCTGGGCGCGCAGGGCCGAGATGGGGCTGCGGAGCTCGTGGGAGGCGTCGGCGACGAAGCGGCGCTGGGTCTCGACCGTGCGTTCGAGGCGGTCGAGGGTGTGATTGGTGGTGGTGGCCAGGTCGGTGATCTCGTCGCCGGTGTCGGGCACGGGCACGCGCCTGCTGAGGTCCTGGCCGGTGATCTCGGCCATCTCGGCCCGTACGCGTTCGACCGGGCGCAGGGCGGCCCCGACCACGGCCCACGCGATGCCGGCCACGCTCAGCAGGATGAGCGGGATGCCGAGGAACATCAGGACTTCCACCCACTTGAGGGCCTTGTCCACGTCGGTCAGCGAGGCCGCCCCGTACACCGTGGTGACGCCGATCGGCGAGCTCACCTTCAGGGCCATGACCAGGTAGTGGGCCTCGGGCTCGGTGAGATGGGGGGACAGCGTGAGCTCGGTCGTGTAGATCTTTTCGGGCTGGTCCGCCCGGAACCTCATCAGGGTCGGGATGTTACTCGCGCCGGGACTGGTCGCGATCACGTTGCCGCGGGCCGAGACCACCTGCAGGAGCTGGACCCGCGACGGGGTCTGCAGCACCGTGTGGAACTCTCCCGACTCCAGCTCGCCGGCCACCCGGCGGACGGCCAGCTCCAGTCTGGTCTGCACGGCCCCGCGCAGATTGGCGGGCGCGGTGGCGAGCGTGATGGCGGCCGTGATGGTGAAGACGACCGCCGCCGCCAGTGTCGCGACCGTGGTCAGCCGCGCCCGGATCGAGCGTGGAAACAGCCGTTTCACCATCTCATTCCGGCCTCCCCGTATCACCACGAGTGACGCTCACCCGCGTACCCCCTTAGCAACATGATGGCTGATCTGCGGATATAGGGGTACCGGGTCGCTGGCGAATACTCTCCGTGTTCAGCGGTGACCGGCCATCGCGCGCCGCGTCCGGGACAGACCATGATCAGCGGGTGCTGGAGGGTGCCGGTTCGGCCGTAGAAGCCATCCGAGCCGCGCTCGTCCGCGTGCGGTACGCACCTCGAAGTGCGTACTTCCCGATAGAGAGCAGCTCTCCTTAGGTTGGTCGCAGCGAAACCTGATGAGGGAGTTATCGATGCGAGCAGTCGTCATTCACGCTTTCGGCGGGCCCGAGGTGCTGGAGGTCGCGGACGTGCCGGTGCCCGCGGTCCGGGAGCGGCAGGTCCGCGTCCGGGTCGAGGCGGCGACGGTCAATCCCGTCGACCTGGCCACCCGGTCCGGGGCGCTCAGCGAGGCGGGCCTGCTGCCGGCCCGGGACGTGATCGGCATCGGCTGGGACGTGGCCGGAATCGTGGACGCGGTGGGCCCCGGCGTGACCGGTGTCGTGCCGGGCGAGCGGGTGATCGGCCTGTCGGACCGCCTCGACGTGCCGCTCGGCACCCAGGCCGAGTACGTGGTCCTCGACGCGGACGCGGTCACCCGCGCGCCGTCGGGCCGTTCGCCGGTGGAGGCCGCGACGTTGCCGCTCAACGGGCTCACCGCGGTGCAGGCGCTCGACCGGCTGGAGCCGACCGCCGGGCGGACGCTGCTGGTCACCGGCGCGGCCGGGGCCGTGGGCGGGTTCGCCGTGCAGCTGGCCGCCGCGCGCGGGCTGCGGGTGGTCGCGGTGGCCGGCGCCGAGGACGAGCCGCTGGTGCGCGGGCTCGGCGCCGAGTGGTTCGTGCCGCGTACGGCGCGGCTGGGCGAGGCCGTACGCGCTCTCGTGCCGGGCGGCGTGGACGGGGCGCTGGACGCCGCGGTGACCGGGGCGGCGGCCCTGGACGCCGTCCGCTCGGGCGGCGTCTTCGCCGCGCTGGTCGCGGGCGGGGCGCCGCTGCCGTTGCGCGGCACCCAGGTGTTCGACCACTGGATCCGCGCCGACGGCGCCCGCCTCGCGGACCTGGTCGCGCTGGTCGAGGCCGGCTCCCTCACCCTCCGCGTGGCCGAGGCCCTGCCCCTGGACCAGGTCGCCGCCGCCCACCGCCGCCTGGCCAAGGGCGGCCTGCGCGGCCGCCTGGTCCTCATCCCCTGAGCCCGCCACGGTCCGACAGCGCGACCTCCTCTGAGCCCGCCACGATCCGACGCCGCGACCTCCCCTGAGCCCGCCACGGTCCGACGGCGCGACGCGCTCATGTGCGGGAGCGGCCGAGGGTGAGGGTGAGGGCGGCGGCGAGGGCGGCGATGGCGGCGTAGGCGATCGTGGTGACGTCGGTGCCGTGCTGCCAGCCGAGCGAGCCGATCGTGGTGGCCATGGCGGCCACACCCAGGGAGGAGCCGACGTACCGGGCGGTGTTGTTGGCGCCCGACCCCATGCTGGCCCTGGCGAGCGGCACGCTCTCGATGGCCAGATGGGTCAGCGAGGCGTTGATGAGCCCGCTGCCGACGCCGCCCACCACCAGGCCGGCGACGACCCGCGTCCAGGGGGCGGCGTCCGCGACCCCGAGCGTGAGCAGGGCTCCGGCGGCGGACAGGAGCAGGCCGAGCGCGAGGCGGACGCCCGAGTGGACGCGCAGGTGCCGGGCCAGCAGGGAGGCCAGGAACGACATGCCCGACCACAGCGAGAACAGCACGGCGCTGGTGAGCGGGGTGAGCGAGCGGGTCACCTGGAGCACGGTCGGCAGGTAGCTCATCATCCCGATGACGGCGATCCCGGTGACGAACGCGCCCGAGGTGGCCACCAGGAAGAGCGGGCGGCGCAGCAGGCCGAGCTCGATGAGGGGCTCGCGGCGGCGGTTCTCGATCAGCGTGAACGCGGCCAGCAGCACGACCGCGGCGGCGAACGACGCGTACACGACGGGCCGGTTCCAGCCCAGCCGGCCCTCGGTGACCCCGGCGAGCAGCGCGGCGGTGCCGAGCGCCAGGGTGATCGCGCCGGGCAGGTCGTGCGGGCGGCGGCGATCGCTGCGCGACTCCGGCAGCACCCGGCCTGCCGCCACGGCCAGGACCGCGCCGGCGACGGCGACCAGGACGTGCACGCCGCGCCAGCTCCAGGCGGCGGCGATCGAGCCGGACAGCAGCGGCCCCAGGGCGATGCCCAGCCCCAGCATCGCGCCGTAGCGGCCGGTCACCCGGACGCGGTCCGGGCCGCCCGGGTAGGCGTGGCCGAGCATGCCCAGGCTGCCCGCCAGCATGGCCGCGCTCGCCCCGCCCTGCACCAGCCTGGCCACGACGAACATCGCGGTGTTCACGGAGAGCGCCGCCAGCAGGGCTCCGGCGGCCAGCGCCCAGGTGCCGGCGACGTAGGCGCGCCTGCGCCCGTGGTCGTCGGCGAGCCCGCCCGCGACCAGCAGGAGCGCGGACAGGCCGAGCGAGATCGAGTTCAGCATCCAGGCGGGACCGGTGGGGCCCGAGCCGAGGTCGGCGGCGGCCTGGGACAGCGTGACCATCGGCACCGTGTAGTTGACCAATGCGAGCAGCGCGGCGGCGCAGGCCGCCACGGCCACCGTGCCCGCCGCGTGCGGGGCCGTCGGGGCGGGAGCCGATCGGGTGAGTGTCACGGCGTCTCCCTGGTTCATTCATTGAACTATGCAGGCACACGCTAACACGCCAAGGTTCAATGAATGAATTACCCTGGGGGTCATGGCGCTCGGCAAGAACTACGACGGCCAGGACTGCTCGCTCGCCCGCTCTCTGGAGCTGGTCGGCGAGCGCTGGACGATGCTCGTCGTCCGCGACGCCCTGTACGGCGTGCGCCGCTACGGCGACTTCCTGGCCCACCTGGACATCCCGCGGGCCGTGCTGTCCCAGCGCCTCGCCACGCTCGTGGACGCCGGGGTCCTGCGCCGCCACCGCTACCAGGAGTCGCCGCCGCGCGAGGAGTACGTCCTGACCGAGATGGGGCAGGAGCTCTGGCCGGCCGCCCTCGCCCTGAGCAGCTGGGGCGAACGCCACCTGTCGGGCAAGCCGCGGCGGATCTTCTGCCACGTGCCCTGCGACACCAGGATCGACGGCTACGGCATGTGCCCGGCCTGCGGCGTCCGTCCCGAGCTGACCGAGATCGAGGTACGCCCCGGCCCCGACGCCGACCTCCTCCGGGACGACCCCGTCAGCCGCGCCCTACGGCGTCCGCACCGCATGCTCGAACCCCTGCCGCACACCGCCTGACGCGTCTCACCTCGCGTCCGCGAACCGCTCGGCGCCGTCGATCCCGTGCGGGGCCGGCGCCGCGGGCCCGGAGTCGCTGAACGTGCCCTCCCGCCGTACGGTGTGCCAGCGCAGCCGCACGCCCAGCAGGGCCGTCGCCAGGGACTGGATGACCACGAGGTACATGAGCTGGCGGTAGACGAACTGCTGGAGCGGCAGCACCCAGAGCGCGGAGGCGCGTTCTCCGTCCAGGCGGAGCGCGTACCAGCCCGTCAGCGCCTGCACCACCACGAAACCGGCCCATACCGCGACGACCGGGAGCGGATCGCCCAGAACCGTGTTGTAGATCGCCATGAGGTCCACGACGGGGGCCAGCAGGGGCAGCAGCACCTGGAACAGCGTCAGGTAGCCGAGGCAACGGCGGCCGAACGGGCCGGGCCCGAGGACGGCGCGCCGATGCTTCCACATCGCCTGCAAGGTGCCGTAGCACCAGCGGTAGCGCTGCTTCCACAGCTGGCCGAGCGAGGTCGGGGCCTCGGTCCAGGCCAGGGCCTTCTCCTCGTAGACCACGCGCCATCCGGCCCGGCACAGTGCCATCGTGAGGTCGGTGTCCTCCGCCAGCGTGTCCGTGCTCACCCCGCCCAGGGCCACGAGCGCCGAACGCCGGAACGCCCCGATCGCGCCGGGCACGGTGGCCATGCAGTCGAGCAGCTCGAAGGCGCGCCGATCGAGGTTGAAGCCGATGACGTACTCGATGTGCTGCCAGCGCCCGATCATGCCGCGCCGGTTGCCGACCTTGGTGTTGCCGCTCACCGCGCCGACCGCGGGGTCGGCGAGCTGGCGGACCAGGTGGCCGATCGTGGCGGGTTCGAAGACGGTGTCGCCGTCCACCATGACGAGCAGCTCATGGGCGGCCTGGGCGATGCCGGTGTTGAGCGCGGCCGGCTTGCCGCCGTTGGGCCGGCGGATCACCCGTACGCCGGGCAGCCCCAGCGCCTGCGCCAGCTCGGCAGTGCCGTCGGTCGAGCCGTCGTCGACGACGAGGATCTCGAGCGGGCCCTGGTAGGTGGTCTCGACCAGCGACCGCACCGTCGCCTGGATCCCGGCCGCCTCGTTGTAGGCGGGCACGATCACGGTCACCGGCGGGGGCGCGGACCACACGGGCGCGCGGCCCTTGCGCCGCCTGCCGCCCCTGTTGCGGGCCGCGTGCACCCAGGCGAGCACGGCGAAGAAGCCGAGCCGCCCCACCGTGAGCGCTCCCGCGGCCAGCAGCACCCATGCCAGCACGCCGGCGAACGCCTCCGAAGCCCGCTGGGCCAGGTTGAGCGCGGAGCCGGCGAACCGTTCCGCGCCGCCGGCCGGCTGGTGCGCCGAGGGCATGCCGAGCGCCTTGGTCACCGTGACGGCGCGGTAGCCCTTGCCGGTCAGCTCCCGCAGGACGGCCCCGACGGCCTCGACGGTCTGCCGCCGGTCACCACCCGAGTCGTGCATCATGACGACGGCGCCCCGGCCTCTGGCCGGCAGCGAGGACGCCACGATGCTCGCCGTCCCGGGGCGGCTCCAGTCCTTGGTGTCGAGGTCCGTCAGCGTGACGAGGTAGCCCTCGGCCGCCAGGGCCTTCATGCCGGCCCACTGCGGCCCGGAGATCGCCGCGGGGGTCGAGGAGTACGGCGGGCGGGCCAGCGTCGTGTGCAGCCCGGTCGCCCCGGCCAGCGCCCGCTGCGTCAGCGACAGCTCCAGCTTGAGCCGCCAGGCGGGCAGCGCCGCGAGGTCGGCGTGCGAGTAGGTGTGGTTGCCCAGCTCGTGCCCCTCGGCGACGATGCGCCGCGCCAGCTCGGGGTATTGCGCCACCTTGGAGCCGACGGTGAAGAAGGTGGCCTTGGCGCCGTACTTCTTCAGCATGTCGAGCACCTGCGGGGTCCACGCCGGGTCGGGGCCGTCGTCGAACGTCAGCGCGATGGTCCTGGCCGGCAGGCGGGCGCTGGCGGGCCCGTTCGCCGTGATGTTGAGGACGGGGCCGCCGCGCCGTGCCCTCTCCAGCTCCGGCGTCGGGGAGTCCGTGGAGGGCGGGGGCGCCTGGGTCTCACCGCTGACGTTGGTCACGTACCCGTTGAGCACCAGCGCGGCGGCGGCCAGCAACATGCAGACGGCGAGCGGGAACCAGTGGCCCTTGGGGTCGGCCGGGGGTCTCGCGGTCGGCGCGGGCGGGTCGTGCGGCCGGTCGTCGCCTTGCCGGGCGGTGTGGTCCTGCCAGGCGGGGAGCGGCGCGGCCGGCCAGACCAGCTTGTCGCGCTGGGGTGGGCCGTTCACTTCTTCGGGCCCTTCGTCCGGTCCGGATCGAGTCCCGGCGGCGTCCTGGTCTGGCCGGGCGCCTCGTTGTCCGTGGGGCCGGTGGTGGGATCGGACGCGGGATCCGTGGTGGGGTCGCTGCTCGGCGCCGGATCCGTGCTGGGCCGTGGCGTGGGCCGCGCCTGCTGCGGCGACGACTGCCCGGACGTCGCCGACGGCCGGACCTGGCCGGTGGCTCTGGGGGTCGGCCGGCGCGACGGCGGGCGTGTCGTCTCCGGGCGGGTGGCGGAGGGGGTCGGCCGCTCGGACCGCTTCGGCGAAGGCGTCGGCGTGCGATCCGGCGAAGCCGTGCCGTCCGCGGCTCCTGAGCGGTCGCCAGGCCAGCCGTTCACCGAGAGCGTGGTGCTGGAGAACATTCCGGCGAGCACGACGGCGAGCAGCGCGAGAGCCAGGACGCTCGCGGCGATCGAGCCGATCATGATCAGCCTTCGACGCCGTCCGCTCTGGTTGACGAAGACGGCTGTCGTGTTCTGTTGCTCAGGAGGCACGCAGAAATCGTAGTGACAGGGAGCAAACTAGAGAAACTAGGGCATTCTTGACATCAACCTCAAAACCACCAGACACGCCCAGTCAAGGCCGCGGTGGCGGTCAGGGCCTCAGCCACGTGCCGAGGGCGGCCGTCAGCGTGACCGTGTCGGCGGGACCGGGGCCGGACGCCCACGCGACCGCTCCGTCCGGCCGGACGAGCGCCGCCGCCAGATCGTCGCGATCCTTCACGGTCGCCTCGACCACGTCCAGCGCCCCGCGCCACGGCTCCGCCGCCCGCTCGACCTCCGGCTGCGACGGCGCGTGGACGAGCAGCGCCCGTCCGCCCCCGCACAGCTCCGAGATCGTGCGGGTCTCCCCCGGAGTCGTCACCAGCCGCAGGTCCGGGCAGGCGCGGCCGGTCAGCGGGTGCGTGGCCGGGTACGGGAACGCGTACCGGGTGCCGAGCCCGTTCAGCATCCGGCCGAAGTAGCGGTTGACGTCCGGGAGGTCGAGCAGGTCCGACACGATGTCGCGCATGGCCGCCACGTGCTCTCCCGGCAACGACAGCGCGGACTGGGCGCGCGTGTTGTGCAGGACGGCGGCGCCGACGGGGTGGCGTTCCGCCGTGTAGGTGTCGAGCAGCCCCTCGGGGGCGCGCCCGGCGACGGTGGCGGCGAGCTTCCAGCCCAGGTTGACGGCGTCCATGAGGCCGAGGTTGAGCCCCTGGCCGCCGTTCGGCGAGTGGACGTGGGCGGCGTCGCCGGCCAGCAGGACCCGGCCGATCCGGTACGTGGCCGCCTGGCGCGCGCCGTCGGTGAACCGCAGCGGGCCGCGCACCCGCGCGATCTCGACGTCCACTCCCGTCACCCGGAGCAGGCTCCGGCGCATCTCCTCGGCGGTCAGCGGCAGCCCGCGATCCTCGGGGAACCCGTCGAACTCGATCGTGGCCACCATCCCGGGCGCCCGCATCAGCCTGCCCGTGGAGGTCCAGCCCGATGCGGGGAGGCGGTCGAGGCCGGGGGCGTCGGTCAGGACCCGCCGTACGACGCTCGTGGGCTCGGTGCCGGGGAAGTCGAACCCGGCCCGCTTGCGCACCGTCGAGCGTCCCCCGTCGCAGCCGACCAGGTACGGCGCGGAGAACCGCCGCTCCCCGGCCGGGGTGGCGACGGTGACGGTGACGCCGGAGTCGTCCTGGGCCAGGGAGACGACCTCGCATTCACGCATCACGGCACCCTCGTCTCCAACGAGCGAAGCGAGGACCCGTTCGAGGTCCCGTTGCCAGATCGGCGCGCCGACCCGGTCCGGCTCCTCCTGCAGCGCGGGATCGATCTTGAAGATCTGCGCGAAGTGCCCCTTCTCGCTGCCGTGGTCGCGCGCCTTGTCGGCGAGCCCCTGCTCCCGGTACGCCTCCAGGGCCCCGCCCAGCCCCCGGCGGCGCAGCGCCTCGGCGGCCAGCGGGCCGATCCCCCGCGCCTTGGGCTCGGCGCTCGGCTCGGCGAGCCGTTCCAGCACCAGCGGCCTGGCTCCGGCGAGCCGTAACTCGGCGGCGAGCAGCAGCCCCACGGGCCCGGCTCCGACCACGATGACGTCGGCGTCCATTGTCGCTCCCTAAACTAGACTAGACCGTCTCGTCTCGTAGACTAGCCCCCATCCGGAGAAAGTGGGTACAGACCATGGCCGAGCACGGCCCGCGACGCTCCCCGGCCAAGCGCCGGGCCATCCTCGACGCCGCGATCAAGGTGTTCACCGACCAGGGGTACGCCCGGGCGAGCGTGGACGCCATCGCCGCGGTGGCGGGGGTGGGCAAGCAGACGGTGTACGGCCATTTCGGGGACAAGGAGCAGCTGTTCCTGGCCGCGATCCAGGAGGCCAGGTCGGCGGTGAGCGCAGGCGACGCGGACGGCACGGCGGACATCGTCCTGAGCGGGGATCCGCGCGAGGACCTCACCGCGCTCGGCGGGCGGATCCTCGACATCGCGCTCTCACCCCGCGTGTCCGCGCTGCACCGGCTGACCATCGCGGAGGTGGCGCACCATCCGGAGCTCCAGCGCACCTGGCGAGGGAGCTCGGCGTCGGCGGACCGCGCGGTGGTGGACTACCTGCGCGACTGCGACGCCGACGGCCGGCTGCGGGTCCCGGACCCGGCCAGGGCGGCGCGCCAGTTCTCGTACCTGGTGATCACCGAGGGACGGGTCGAGACGGCGTACGGAATGCTGCCGCTGCGGCCCGAACGGCGGCACGCCATCGCCGCCGACGCCGCCGACCTCATCATCCGCGCCACCACCCCTGACAGGAAATGCCCCTTATGTCGGCTTTGTGAGTCAAGTGACTAATGTGGCTAATGTGACCAGCGGATTCACAGATCGCTCATCTGCCGCCTGACCCGCCATTTCTCCCCTTAGGATTGCCATATGTCTGCGTCGAGGCTAAATTTCGGACCCCATTAATCAGACTTCCATTGCGTCCATAACTGCGGCAGAAACTTCTGGTGGCCTCTCTCCGTTCTGCGGATAGGTAAAACGGCAACTGTGAGGAAATGTGCGCGTCACTTCATCCCTCAGGTCCCTTCTCGCCCTGGCCGTGACCGCTGCTGTGGCGCTCTTACCTACGGCCGCGAGCGCTTCACAGCCCTCCGACGTCAAACCCGTCCGCGTGGTCGTCCTGGTCGACGAGTCGGGCAGCCTGTCCGGCCAGGACGTCGCCCGTGAACGGGCCGCCTCCCAGCTCATCGCCCTCAGCGAGCTCTCACCGCAGTCGCAGGTGGCCGTGGTCGGCTTCGGCAGCTCCAACGGCCCGGGCCAGGCGGCCGTGGACATCGCCTGCCCCCTGACCGGAGTGGAGACGGCCCAGGACCGCGAGTCGCTGAGCCGGTGCGTGGAGAAGCTGCGCCGCCGTAACAGCGACGAAGGCGGCGACACCGACCACGCCGCCGCCCTGGAGCAGGCGCTCGACATCATGAACGCGCCCGACGACCAGCAGCGGGCGAAGATCGTCTTCTTGCTGACCGACGGCGTCCTCGACGTCAGGAACAGCCCGCAGTACGGCGCCGACGCCCAGGCGCGCAACCGCAACGCCCGGGCGCAGATCGACCGGAGCCTGCGGGACGCCGAGAAGGCGCGCGTGCAGATCTGGCCGCTGGGCTTCGGCTCGGCCGACAAGACGAGCCTCGACGCCTTCGCCGCGGGCGGCTGGCGGCAGCCCTGCGGCGACCAGGAGACGGCCACGCCCCGCGCGAGGGTGGTCGCTACCTCGGCGGACGTGGAGCGATCGCTGCTGGAGGCGTTCGCCTACGCCCGGTGCGCGGGCATCGAGCAGTCGGTCACCGACTCCCTCGAGCCGGGCGCCACCGTCGACCTCCAGGTCAACATCCCGATCATCGCGACCGACGGCTCGATCGTGGTGGTCAAGCGCGACCGGCGCATCCGGGCGACCTACTTCGACCCCGACGGCAACCAGGTGCCCAAACAGGGCGAGCAGAACGACTCGACCTTCCAGGTCGCCGGCGAGGCCGGCCCGGTCGAGTCGCTGCGCATCCGCAACCCGCTGCCCGGCAAGTGGCGGGTCCAGCTGACCTCGCCGCCGGGCGTCAGCCGCCAGGACGTCAGCGCGACCGTCGTCTGGCAGGGCGCGCTGCGCGCCTCGATCTCCCTGAGCAACCCCCGGCCGCGCCCCGGCGAGCAGGTGGCCGTCCGGCTGCGCCTGCAGACCAGGACCGGCACGATCACCGACCCGGCGGCGCTGGAGGGCCTGCGCTTCACCGCCCGGATGTCCGGCGACGGCTTCCAGGAGCTCCCCGTCGACCTGCGTGACACGGGCGACGGCCCCGACCGCGCCCAGAGCGACGGCGAATACTCCGGCCAGGTCACCATCCCGGCCACGGCCACCGGCGCCCTGTCCTTCCTGGGCAAGGTCACCGGCCCGGGCGTGGCCGGCGACGAGCGCCCCTACGCGACGCGTGTCGCCGGGCCCGCCGACCGGCTCCGCGCCCAGGTGCAGCTCGACGCGGCCACCGTCGAGCCGGGCGGGGAGGTCGCCGGCACCGTACGCGTGACCAACGACGCCGAGCCCGCCCAGCTCGCCCTGCGGCTCGTCGACGTCCCGGGCACGGTGAGCCTGTCCGTCCAGCGGCTCCAGGCGCCGGCGGGCGCCTCCGAGCACGCCGTCAAGCTGCGGATCGGCGCGGAGGCGCCCAAGGGCCCGGTCGGCGGCTCGGTCCAGGTCGTCGACGCGGCCGGGCAGGTGGTGGCCGAGGAGTTCGTCGACGTCGACGTGCAGCCGCCCACGCCGCTGTGGCAGCGGCTGCTCCAGGCCCTCCTGATCCTCCTGCTGATCCTGGCGGTGGCCCTGCCGCTGCTGCTCCTCAGGAGGCGCGCGCGGATGCGGGCGGCCGATCCGAGCGAGCTGACCTTCTACCTCTTCGAACGGCCGGGCGAGCCGTACGTCAGCAAGATGCAGGCGCCGCTCGGCGAGGGGCCCGAGTTCACCTTCAAGATCTCCGCCGGCCGCCTGGTGCGCACGTTCGGCACCGGCTACACGGCCCGCCGGGGCGGCGGCCAGACCGTCCTGGTCCGCGACCCGTCCGGGCAGGAGCTGGAGCCGCTGCGCCCGGGACGCCCGATCCCGCTGACCGGCGGCGTGTTCCTCGGCGTCGACGACGCCCGGGGCAAGACCGGGGAACACGTGTACGGCTCGCGGGAGCCGTCCCAGAGCGGGACCCACAGACCGATGCCAGGCGACGACCTGATTTGAGGGGCGCATGAGGATCTTCGATCCGATGATGTTCGTGGGGCTCGGCGGCACCGGCTGCCGGGTCGGAGTGGAACTGGAGCGGCGGCTGCGGGACGAGCTGTGCGGTCCGGACGGCATGGACCTGATCAGAAACTTCAGCTGGCAGAACTACCAACCCTACGAATTGCCCTCCTGCCTGCAGTTCGTCTACGTCGACCTCAACGAGGCCGAGCTGACCCGCACCCGGCGCCGGGTGGTGCCGACCGAGCGGGAGTTCCCGGCGGCCGCCCGGACCGCGCACCTGATCCACGACGTGGTGCCGAAGTTCGACTCCTACCCGGAGGTGGCCCGCAGCCTGCGGGCGACGTTGAGCGACCACGTCAAGGACTGGCTGCCGCCGCGTGAGCAGGAGCCGCTGGTCGCCCCGCTGATGCGCGGCGCCGGGCAGCTGCCCACCGTGGCCAGGGCGGCGCTGTTCGAGCGGATGCGGCACGGCCCCGGGCCGGTGGTGCAGGGCATCGACGACGCCATCGGCGCGATCAGCAACTCGGGCGGCGAACTCGCCGGGCTGGGCGGCCGGCTCCGACGCACCTGCGACGTCTTCGTGGCCTACTCGGTGGCGGGCGGCACCGGCAGCGGCATCTTCTACGACTATCTGCACCTGATCGGCGACGCCTTCGCCCGCAACCAGATCAGGGCGCGGATCTACCCGCTGGTCGTCATGCCGTCGGCTTTCGCCGAGGGCAAGGGCGGCGGCCGCCGGGCCCGCCTGAACGCCGGCGCCGGCCTGCTGGACCTGTTCCGGCTGGTCGATGACCAGAACGCGCCGCACGCCGGCACGCAGATCGACGAGCAGGGCATCGCCGGCGAGCTCGGCGTGCGCTACCCGGGCAGGGGCGAGGTGCGGCTGGCCACCGGCACCGTGCAGACGGCGTTCCTGTTCACCATGCCGCCCGGCGTCGAGCGGGACGACCTGCACCGCTCGATCGCCTCCCTGATCGTCTCGCTGGCCGGCACCCAGCCGCACGCCACGGGCGACGGCGGCGGCATAGAGGACCGCGGCGAGTCCTCCTTCGCCGACGACTTCATCAACCGGGCCGTGGAACGCGAGGTGGCGGCGGCCTCCGGCATCGGCAACCGGGGCGTCTCGACGGCCTTCGTCTCCTCCATGACCGTCCCCGTGGAGGAGCTGGCCGACCTGGTCAGCTCCCGGCTGCTGGCCCGCGCGGTGACGCAGCTCGAAGCCGTGCCGCCGGGCGCCGCCGAGAGCAACATCGACGAGATCCGGCGCATGTTCACCACCACCAACCTCGAGCCGCTCAACACCCGCGAGCCGCTGCCGCTGCCGGACGTGCGCCCCGCCACCGGCGCGGCCGAGATCCAGAAGTCGCTGGCCAACCGGATGCGGGCGATGGAGGACAACCTGGCCTCGCTCGAACGGCAGCTCAACCGCATCGTGCCGACCCTGGCCCAGGAGCTGGACGTGCGCCGCGGCGCGCTCGAAGCGCTCGGCCAGGTCGACCCGTTCCGGCTGCGGCGGGTGGTGGTCGGCCTGCCCGGCGACGTGCACGAGGCCGACCGGCTGGGCTTCGCCGGGCTCCTGGACCACCGCAGGGCGCAGCCGCGCAAGCCGTACGACAACATGACCGAGGCCCCGCCGCAGCCCCGGCCGATGCGCGACCGGCTGCTGCGCAAGGTGCAGTGGACCGACCCCGAGGTCCAGGCCTCGATCGCCGACCAGGACGCCTGGTACCTGTGGCGCAGCCAGGGGCTCTGGCACCGGGCGTGGGCCGACCAGATGCCGCGCTGGGAGCCGCGCCGCAAGCAGCTCATCCGCGAGGTGCGCGAGTTCACGCAGGTCTTCGTCGAGCACGCCGAGGCCGACGCCGAGCGCTTCGCGCGCCGGGCCGGCGAGCTCTACGAGACCCGCGTGGGCGTCTACCACCTGCTGCCGCCCGCGGGCGCGGAGTCCTTCTACGACGCGGTCGTCCGCCGTTTCGTCGACGTCTTCGTCTCCCGGCAGCTGCTGCGCCCCACCGACGGGGAGGCCGCCGTGGCCAACGCGCTGATCGGCCCGGACGGCTGGCGGCACGCCTACGACCTGGCCTGGCGCACGGGCAAGCCGGCCGACGCGCTCACCTGGGTGCGCGACCGGATCAAGCTGGAGGTGAAGAAGCTCTTCAAGGACCAGGACGAGGCCGCCGCGCTGGGCGAACAGCCGCTGCTGCCCTCCCTGGCCGACATCCTCGCCCAGGCCGCCTCGGGCGGCGGCGACGACCCGCACGTGCGGCAGTTCCAGCTCAAGCTGGCCGACCTGGTGCCGGGCGGCTTCACCCCCGACGGCACCGGCGACCTGAAGGTGCTGGTCTCCTATCCGGCGCCGGCCAAGGACCCGGCCCTCGAACGGTTCCTCAAGGACCGGATCGACCTGCCGGGCGTGCCCGACTACCGCAACATCGACGCCGACTCGGTGACCGTGGTGCAACTGCGTACCTCGATGAGCGTCACCCAGGTCCGCGAGCTGCGCGAAGTGCTGCACAGCTGGGCCGACGCGCTGCGCGACGAACGGCCGCAGGACCACCTGAAGTGGCGCCAGCGGCTCGGCTACGACTTCGGCTACCTGGCCACGACCGAGGAGCACCGGGTCCGGATCCTGCACCGGCTGCTCTGCCTGCTCTGGAACGGCCGGGTCAGCGTGGTGGAGGGCGAGCTGAGCTCGCCGGCGCGGATCCGGATCGACGTCGAGGGCGGCTCGATGACGCTCCCGCTGACCGGGTACGGCAAGGCCTCCTCCTGGCCGAGCATGCTGCGGGCCTACGAGCAGTGGGTGATCGGCGGCGACGAGGAGTTCCGCAGCCTGGTCAGCGAGCAGCTCATGAACGCCACCCCGAAGGGACTGGCGGGCGCCCCCACCGTGCCGGACCCGCTCTACCACCTCGTCACCGGCATGTCCGCCGACCAGCTCGGCCTGCTGGAGATCATGGTGCCCAAGCTGCCGTCGGGCGCGCGCAACCGGGCCGACCAGCTGATCGCCTTCTGGGCGCACACCCTGCCCGCCGCCCTGGACCTGCCGTTCGAGCGGGTCGCCGAGGCGGTCGCCTACAACCTGCGCGACCTGGACGCGCTCCTCGGGGAGTGAGCATGGTCGTCGTGCTCGACCTGCGCAAGGGTGAGCTGGAGCGGCTCGGCGCCCAGGTCCTGGTGGTGGCCGACACCGAGCGCCTGGCCGGCGCCCAGCGGGTGCTCCAGGACGTCTTCAGCTCGCGCCTGGTCAGGTCGGTGCTCGTCCTGGCGGTGGGACCCGACCTGCGCCTGCCCCCCGTCCTGGACGGGGAGAGCCGCAGGGTGCTCTGGGTGAGCGACCCCTGCGGCATCCTGTGGAACGCCGACACCGGCGAGGCGGCCCACGGGCCCGGGGTGAGCGCGGAGGCCATCCTGATCGACCTGCTCACCCAGCCGGAGGTCTTCGACGAGGTGGTCAACAGCCTGGGCGACATCCCGTACGGCACCGCCTCGCCCGGCTGGCGCATCGTGGCCGGCCGGATCGACCCCGAGGTGCTCGGCCAGGCCTTCCGCGAGGTGGCCGAACGCTTCGACGGGCCCGTCCAGCAGGACACGGCCACCTTCAGCTCGCCGCTGGCCACCGCGCTGCCCGTGCTCAGCGGCACCGTCGACCTGCCCTCCGACCTCCTCGACGCGCTCGTCCCGGAGGGCCCGCTGCACCGGCTCCACCGGAGCGCCGCCGAGCGCATCGACCAGGCGGTCCGCGCCCTGGACGACCTCGGCTACGTCCACAACGCCCGCGCCCGGGCCGCGGTCGTCGACAAGGTGATCGCCGCCGGGCGGGCGCTCGCCGAGTTCCGCGACACCGTCGCGCGGCTCTTCGAGGAGATCGACCAC
Source organism: Nonomuraea sp. NPDC004186 (assembly GCF_053603495.1). Classification (NCBI taxonomy): domain Bacteria; kingdom Bacillati; phylum Actinomycetota; class Actinomycetes; order Streptosporangiales; family Streptosporangiaceae; genus Nonomuraea; species Nonomuraea sp. NPDC004186. The sequence continues at coordinate 60,919 of NZ_JBSGFQ010000058.1, forward strand.
GCCGACGACAACGCCGCCGAGCGGCTGGCCGCGCACGGGATCAGGTTCGCCGTCCCCGCCGACATGGGCCACGCCCAGATCGTCGGCGAGCTGCGCGCCGACCTGGAGGCGGCCCTGGCCGAGCGCAAGAGCATGCAGCGGATGGTCTCGCGCTACCGCCTGCTGGCCGACCACAGCGCGCCCATCGGCAGCCGCGCCTTCGTCGGCGACCTCTGGCGGGCCTGCCCGGACGAGCTGCTCAACGCGCTGCACGCGCCCACCGAGTTCCCCGCCACGTTCCTGCCCCGCTTCGTCTTCTGGCGGCGCTCGCGGGGGTGGTGGCGCGAGCAGCTCTCGCTCGGACCGGCCAGGACCGCCCTCGACGACCTGCGCTCGATGCTCGAACGGGTCGCGGCCAGCGAGTGGATGCTCGGCCAGGCCCGCATGCACACCTCCGACGCGTCCCGCACGCTGGCGGCGGCGCTGAACGAGATCTGCGCGCAGGTGTCCTGGACGCTGACCGACTGGAGCAAGGCCGAGACCGGCCAGGCCGCCGCGAGCCCGGCGCTCGACGAGGAGGTCACCGTACGGCTGCGCGACCGCGGCGGCCAGCTGCGCGAGGTCATCACCGGCGACCTCGTCGACGCGGTCACGAGCTGGCTGGAGCCCGCCTGGACCTCCCTCGAACAGGGCGCCTACCGGGACGCGCAGGTGGGGCTGGACCGCCGGGTCGACGAGACGCTGCGGCAGTACCGCTACCACCTGACCCACCGGGGCGTCCAGGAACGCCCCGACTTCGGCACCGGCGACACGGGCCGCCAGGAGCTCGTCGACGCGGTCTGGCGGCAGTCCCAGCAGGTCGTGCGCGCGCTGCGGGCCCAGGCGAACGGCCAGATGCTGCAACTGTGCGGCGACCGTGACCTGGCGATGCTGCTGCGGCAGGCGTACGCGGTGCGCTTCGCGCCCAGGGCCGTGCGGGGGCAGGGCAACCCGCCCGACGTCGTGTGGACCCGGTCAGGACAGTACGCCGGCACCCTGCGCCTGGTGCCGCTGCGCCCCGGGACGGTCGAGGAGAACTGGAGCGAGGATGGAACCTGAGCCGCTGACCTTCTTCACTCCCGACGGCGACCTCGTGACCTGGGAGGTGGAGGCGGAGCCGGACCACGACCCCTTCGAGCGCCGGCTGACCCTCGTCGTCCCGGGCACCAAGATCGTGCAGCGGCGGGTGCCCCGCGCGGAGGGGCGCGACCGCGACCACCTCTACGAACTGCTGGAGAACGAGGCCCGGATGGGCGCCAGGCTGCTCACCCGGCTGCGGCGGGCCTACCCCGTCGAGCTGCCCCGGCTGATGGGCTACAGCCTGGACGAGGAGGAACCGTTCGTGCTGCTCTCCGACCACCGGGGCGAGCCGGTCACCCGCTTCGCCGGCTCGTTGCTGATCGCCGAGCAGCGGGCGCTGCAGGCGAGCCTCTTCCGCGCCGTACGCATCCTGTCGGCCTGCGACATCGTCCACCGGCGCATCGACCCGGGCACCGTGCGCTGGGACGGCACCGCCGTACAGCTCACCGATCTCAGCCACGCCACGCTGGCCGGCAGCCGCCGGCTGCGGCTGGGTGAGGCCCCCTACGCCGCCCCGGATCAGCGTGCGGGCACCGGCCGCGCCTCTACCGCCGACGACCTCTGGAGCGCCGGCATGGTGATCTACCGCACGGTCACCGCCCGCGAGGTCGCCGACCGCCCCGACCTCACCGCCGCCCCGGCGCTGCAGCCGATCCACGACGTCTTCTCCGGTCAGCCGCCGTCGGCGCTGGAGGTGCTCGACCGGCTGCGGGAGCCGGACCCCATGCGGTCCATCCCCGCCGAACCGGACCTCCGGCTCGAGGAGGGCCGCGTCGCCTTCGACCGGGCCCACGAAGCCAAACGTGAGCAGGAGGTGGAACAACCTCCGCCCGTCACCAGGATCGAGCAGGTGCGGCAGGAGCAGCCGCAGAAGTGGTGGGCCCGCTGGCTTCCGCTGGCCGTGCTGGCCGCCCTCGTCGTGGTCGTCTGGATGGTGATCCGGTGATCCTCTGCCCGATCTGCCTGCACGAGTTCGCCTGGAGCGAGGACGAGCTCTACGAACGCACCCCCGCGGGCCACTACCAGCCGCTCTCCCTGGAGAACGCGACCGGGGCCCGCCGCGAGGACCTGCTGCGCGCCGCCCACGTCCGCTGCCCGGCGCCGGTGGCGGACCCGAGCCTCGAACACCACCTGCCCTACACCTACGTACGGCACGGCCGCCCGCTGGTGATCGGGCTGGTCGGCGGGCCGGAGACGGGCAAGACCCACCTGCTGGCCTCGATGATCGGCGCCATCGAGCAGGGCGGCCTGCGGCCGTACGGGCTGACCGCGGACGCGGTGGACATCGAGCGGCACGCCGAGTACGTCAACACGTACGTGCATCCGCTGATGGTGGAGCGGACCGCGCTCTCGCGCACCACCCACCGGGCCACCGCCGAGCCGGCCGACGCGCTGCTCGTCAACGACGGCCGGCACACCACCGCGGTGGCGTTCTTCGACATCGCCGGCGAGCTGCTGCGCAGCTCCACCCACGAGGCGACCAGGTTCGTGCCGGCCGTCGGCGGGCTGCTCTTCGTGATCGACGCCGCCACCAAGTCGGCCAGGATGGGCGACGAGTCCTTCCGCGCCGTGCTCGACCGGCTGCCCAAGAGCGGCGGGCGGCTGGACATCCCCGCCGTCATCGCGGTCACCAAGAGCGACTCGGTGCGCTTCGAGGCGCCGGTCGACAGCTGGCTGTACGACGAGCCCGACCGGCTGGACCAGGTGGACGTCCTGCGGGAGAGCCGCGACGTCTACGCCTTCCTGCACGGGCGCGGCGCGCAGGCGTGGCTCAGCCCCTACGACAAATGCCGCAAGTGCACCCTGCATTTCGTCTCGGCGACGGGCTGCGCCCCGACCGACGGGCGCTTCCCCAGGGGTGTGCGGCCGCGACGCGTCCTGGCGCCCCTGATCTCGCTCCTCGCGATGACCGGTGTCCTGCGCGGCTATCCGGAGGTGGGGATCTGATGGGGCGTTACTCCAGCGTCGACTGGATCCTGTTCGAGTGGGACGAGCGCCGCACCGGCCTCGGCCCCGTGCGCTCCTCCCTGGAGGACACCCGGGGCTGGTACCACCAGCTCGGCCCCTGGCTCGACCCCGGTCCCGCGCCCGGGGTCAGCGTCTGCCGGCTCATGGTGGACGGTCGCGTCGTGGTGCTCTCGCGCACGCGCACCGGCGGCTCGGACAGCAGGCGGACCATCCGGGTCCAGGCGTACCTGGGCGGCTCGGCCGCCAACGCCTCGGCGATGCCGAACGTCCGCCAGGCACTCGCGCTCGCGCCCGGCTGGAGCTCGCTGCTGCCCGCCGACCCGGAGCCGCTCGACCTGGCCGTGCTGCTGCGCCCGTATGCCGACGCGAGCGCGGCGCTCGACCGGCGGGCCCGCGCCGAGGCGGCGACGCTCGCGCCGATCGTCTCGGAAGCGCTGCGCGGGCACCGGGAGTCGCTCTCGGTGGTGGCCCAGGGGGAGGCCGTCGTGCAGCTGTGGGGGCTGGTGGACATCCTGGACCTGGTGCTGGGGCGCTATCCGGAGACGTTCTCCACCTACGAGAGCGACGACCTCAAGCAGGGGGCCGAGGTCATCTTCCTGCAGCAGTGGCCGGGGCCGTCGTCGCGGGCCTCGCACCGGCGGCGCGTGGATCTGCGGGCGCCCGACCAGAGCGACCTGTACGGCGAGATCGCGGCCATGGTCGTCGACGCGTACGCGGGCCGGCGGCTGCCGGAGCTGGTCAAGCGGCTGCGGATCAACGACGGGATGGCGCTGGAGGAGCGGGTCGAGCTGCTCGGGGCCGCGCTGCGCGAGCCGCCGAAGCCCGTACCGGACGAGCCCCGGACGCCTCCACCGCCGGAGCCTCCCAAGCCTTCAGAGCCTTCAGAGCCTTCGGAACCGGCGCCCGCGATGACATCGGGCCCGCGGCGGCGGGTGCCCGCGGAACGGCCCCGCCCCACGCCCGCGCCGGAGCCCCGCGCACCGGTCACACCGCAGGCCCGCCCCGACCCGCAGCCCGTCGCGGTGCGCGACGCCTGCGACTACTTCCTGACGGAGCTGGCAGAGGCGACCACCGAAGGCGCGGCCCGGGGCATCCTGAGGGACGTCCACGCCTGGGCGCGGACGCGCCCGCCGGCCGACGTACGCTCCCGGCTGCACGCACTGGTGCCCGAGCTGGAACGGCTGCTGCCCGACGACGAGGTCAACCCGATCCTGCGCGACCTGCTGGACCCCGACGCCCCCGCCGAGGCCGTCAGATCCGCCTGGCTCGATCCCCGCTGGCTCGTCCTGGCCGCGGTGCTGCTGGTCGTGCTCGTCCTCCAGGTCGTGACGACGATCCTGCGCTGACCACCGGTCAACCGGCCAGCCGGTTCAGGAGCGCGGCCAGGGCGGCGCGGTCGTTGACGCCGGTCTTGTCGTAGACGGCGTACAGGGTGTTGGCCACGGTGCGGACGGACACGACGAGCCGCGCGGCGATCTCGCGGTTGGTCAGCCCCTGCGCGGCCAGCACCGCGATCTCGCGCTGCCTCGGCGTCAGGCTGGGCACGTCGAGGTCCATCAGCGCGAGCGTACGGGCGCCCTGGCAGCGCTGCGAGAGCCGCCAGGCCCGGGTCTGCGCCGCCCGCGCCCCGCGTACCAGCCCGGACTCGCGGTAGCGGGCCGCCGCCCGCGCCGCCGCCTCGGCCGCGTACAGCAGCAGGCCGAGCCGCTCGAAGCCCTCCGAGACCGCGTCGAGCTCCGCGCCGTCGCGGGCGGCGGCGTGCCGCGCGAACAGCGCCACCAGCGGGCCCTCCACGTCGAGCGCGGCCAGCCGCGCGGACACCAGGTCGGCGCGGCCCAGCCGGACGACGTCGTGCAGCAGGAACGGCACGTCGCACGGCAGCGCGTCCTCGGCGGTCTCCAGGCAGAGCTCGACGGCCCCGGCCGCGTCGCCGCGACCGGCCAGGGTCCACGCCTGGGCCAGGCGCAGCGGCACGACGACGGACGGGCCGATCGGCGTCCCCGTCGCCTCCGCCCGCTCCACCGCCTGCTCGGCCGCCGCGACCTCGCCGAGCAGCGCGTACGCGTGCGCCAGCTCACCCAGGCACGACCCCGCCAGCACGCTGCGATCGGGCAGCCGCGCGGCGGTGTCGCGGGCCCACGCGAGAGCGTCGGCGAGCCGGCCGCGCAACCGCAGCACGCGGGCCGTCCACGTGCCGAACTCCAGGTTCGCCCGCGTCCAGGTGTGGAAAGGCCCCTCCAGGCCGTACCCCTGCCCGGCGAACCGCTCGGCGGTGTCCAGATCGCCGAGCAGCAGCGCGGCGTGCGTGGCATGGCCGGCCAAGGCGGCCGAGAGGCTGCGCATGGCGACCGGCTCCTTCGCCAGGCCCGCGCCGATCTCCGCCACGTGGGCCAGGCATTCCGCGGCCCGCCCCTGCGCCACCAGGACGGCCGCCTCGGCCCCGCTGATCATCCGCGCGCCGTGCGGGCTGAACGGGCCCATCTCCCGCGCCCGCGCCATCAGGTCCTCGGCGGCGGCGATGTCACCGGTCAGGGCGGCCAGGACGGCCCGCATGATGAGCGTCGCCTGCCGCGGCTGAACCTCGTGGACGAGCCCGCCGGTCTCCTCCAGGACGGCTCGCGCCCGTGCGACGTCCCCGAGCCCGACGGCCAGGTTCATGGCCCGCTGCACGCCGAGGTCGGTCCGGGCCGCCTCGCCCATCTCCGCCGCCCAGGCCGTGGCGAACACCTCCTCGGCCTCGGCGTACCGGTCGGTGTAGAACAGCACCGTGCCCAGCGCGGCCAGCGCGGGAGTCCCGCCGCCCGCGGCCACGGCCGCACGCCCCAGCCGTACGGCCAGCTCCAGGTCCCGGATGACCCTGGCGCGCTCGCAACCGGCCAGCAGCAGCCCGGGATCGCCGGTCAGGCCGCCGTCCAGCCGCCAGACCGCCACCCTGAGCACGTCCTCGTGCCGCCGCAGCCCGGCCTCCGAGACCGCCTGCGCCAGCCGGCGCACCATCGTGCGGGCGCGCAGCACGCCGCAGCCGTCCCTGATGACCTCGCCGTACAGGGGGTGCGCGAGCCGCACCTGGAGCCGCCGGCCGTCCGGCTGCACCGTGACGAGCTGCCGGTCCTCCAGCTGCTGGACGGCGTCGAGCGACCCGAAGGCGGCCAGCAGGTCGGCGCCGAGCGGCTCGCCGTACGCCAGCAGCTCAAGCGCCTCCCGCTCCCGCGCGGTCACCTCGCCGATGCGGCCCGCGATGGTCTCGCGCAGCGTGGGCGTGATCGTCAGCGGCCCGCTCCACCGCCACACGCCACCGTCGGCGGCGAGCATGCCGGACAGCACGAGTTCGCGCAGGTAGAGGGCGTTGCCCTGGCTGACGCGCCACAGCCGGGCCACGGTCGCCGACTCCACCCGGCCGCCCAGCGCGGCCTCCAGGACGGCCGCCGTCTCCTCCAGGGAGAACGGCTCCAGCTCCAGCCGCGGCACCAGGTCGTCCTTCCACAGCGCGAGCACCGCGTCCGGCACGGGCGTCCGGCTGCGCAGCGTCGCGATCACCCGGGTGCCGTCCCGCGTCACCAGGTGGTGGACGAGCGCGGCCGAGACCGGATCGAGCAGGTGGGCGTCGTCCACCACCAGCACCGGCACGCGCACCGCGGCGGCCGCCCAGCCCAGCGGGTTGCCGGCGGGCGGCGTGGCGGGGAGCAGCGGAGCGAAGGCGCCCAGCGGGACCTCCGCGGCGGCCGCCGTGGCCCGCGCCCAGGCGACCCCGTCGAGACCGTGCACGGCCTGCGCCGCCAGCCGGCTCTTGCCCGTACCCGGCGGACCGGCCACGACCACGCCCCTGGAGGCGGACCTGATCTCCGACAATTGCGTCACACGCCCGATGAACGGCCAGGAGCCTGCCACGGCGAAAGCGTATTTGAGTAGGCCATGCTCATGCGAGCGAGTTGTCCCGCCCGCCATGCTGGGGCCCATGACCATGGCGCTGACCACCGGCCTGACAGACCTCGTACGGGAGAGCCTCGGCGACCCCCTCGCCGAGATCGCGGACCAGCACATCGACCTCCTCGACTCCGGCCCGGGGGCGTTGTCGACGACCTCGCTGCACCGCGTGCGCGGCACCACGACCGGCGGCGTGACCTGGTCGTTCTTCGTCAAGGCGATCCACGAGATCCGGCACTCGCCCTGGTACGCGGACATCCCCGAACCGCTGCGCGCCACCGCGCTCGCGCACTTCCCCTGGCGGGCCGACGCGGACGTCTACCTGGCCCGCCCCCGGCTCCCCGGCGGGCTGCGGCTGCCCCGGATGTACCGGCTGGACGACCTCGGCGACGACCGGCTCGTCATGTGGCTGGAGGACGTGCGGGTCGCGCCCGCCGCCTGGGACCTGGACCGCTACCGCACCGCCGCCCGCCGGCTCGGCGACCTGGCCACGACACAGCCCGTCGCGGACCGTACGTCCGCGCCGCGCGAACCGCTCAACCACGGCCTGCGCTACTACTGCGAAGGCCCGCTCGCCAACCTGTTCCTGCCCACCCTGCGCGACCCTGCCACGTGGCGGCACCCGCTGATCGCCGCGAACGCCGACCCCCTGCTGCAGGCCGACCTGCTGGCCCTCGCCGACCACATCGACCCGCTGCTGGACGCCCTCGACCGCCTCCCCCACACCCTCGTCCACGGCGACGCCAGCCCCTCGAACCTGCTGATCCCGGCCGACGGCTCGGCGGACTTCGTGGCCATCGACTGGAGCTGGCCGTACCCGGCGGCCGTCGGCTTCGACCTCGGCCAGCTCCTCGTCGGCCGGGCCCACACCGGCGAACTCGACCCCGCGGACCTGCCCGCCGTCCACGAGACGATCGAGGCCGCGTACACCGCCGCGGTGGCCGGCCTCGCGGACCCCGCCGAGGTCTCCTTCGGCTACGCCGCCACCCTCGTGCTGCGCAGCGCCTGGACCGCGATCCCCTTCGAACGCCTGGGCCAGGAGCCCACCCCCGAGCTGCACGACCTGTTCCGCAAGCGGGCCCGGCTCGCCCGGTTCGTCGTCGACCTGGGACGCTCCCTGCTCCCTTAGACGCGGCCGGCCGCCACGGGATCGCGCTGGTCTACACCGGCCCCTGGGAGCGCTTCGAGATCATCCTGAGCTCGGAGGACTACCGCTTCCTGGGGACGTACAGCGAGACCGTCGCCACCCGTATCTACACGGCCGGGCAGCCGCGCGAGGTCAAGGCGGGCACCCCCGTCGGATGGACCGCGCACCTGGAGGCCGGGATCGTCGACAAGCCGGGCGAGCGGCCGTAGCAGGGCCGATCGGAGACGGACGCCGCAGGGCCGCCGCTGCCGTCACGGCGACAGGATCGCGCTCGCGCCACGCAGCAGCTCGTCGCGGAGTTCGTCGTCCGGAACGTCCGGAAGATGGCTGATCGGGTCGGTGGCCGCGGCGAAGGCCTGGGCGGCTCGCACGCGCCGGCGCCAGTCAGGATCGGGGCCGGCCAGCAGCTCGACGGCCCGGCTGGTGATGCCCACCACGCGCGACATGAGCTCGGTGGTCTCGTCGCCGTAGACGGAGGCGTCGCGCAGCAGCAGCACCATGGTCTCGCGGTGGCCGAGCATGACGTCGACGCAGCCGCCGAGCACGCGCTGCCGCACCTCGGCGAGGGTGGGCGCGGCGGCGGCGGCGTCCCGGATCGTCGCGTCGAGCCGGTCGATCGGGGGCCGCACCAGGCAGTCGAGTATCTCGCCCTTGCTGCGGAAGTGGTGGTAGAGGGAGGGCTTGCTGATGCCGACCCGTTCGGCGACGTCCCGCATGCTGGCCGCACGGTAGGTCTGTGCGGTGAACAACTCCCGCGCCGCCTCGATGATGCGCAGCCGGGTGTCGGAGGTTTCGTTCGGTGCCAATCGCCGTCCCTCTCTCGGTTCAGGCTGAAAGCATACCCCGGTTGCCAACCGTCCGGTCGGTAGGCTAGTGTCCCAGCCACCCGACCGACCGGTAGGTCGGCTCTGGCGCGAGGAGCGCGACAATGGCACAGATCGAAGGAACCACCGCCGACGGATTCCAGGCGGTGCGCGAGTCGTTCGAACGGAACTTCACACACGGAGGCGAGGTCGGCGCCGGACTCACCGTCTACCGGCACGGCACCCCGATCGTGGACCTATGGGGCGGCCACGCCGACCCGGAGACCCGCCGGCCCTGGCGGCGCGACACCATCGCCCCCATCGCCTCCACCTGCAAGACGTTCGCCACGGGCGCCGCGCTGGTGCTGGCCGGACGCGGCGAGGTGGACCTGGAGGCCCCCGTGGCCCGCTACTGGCCCGAGTTCGCCCAGAACGGCAAGGGCGAGATCACCGTACGGACGCTGCTCGGCCACCGCGCCGGCCTGCCCACCCTGGACACCCACCCCATCACCTGGGAGGACCTGCGCGACTGGACCCCCATCACCGACGCCCTCGCGGCCGCCACCCCCGAATGGCCCCCGGGCTCCGCGCACGGCTACCACGGCGTCAGCATCGGCCACCTCGCCGGGGAGATCGTCCGCCGCGTCTCCGGGCTCACGCTGAGCGAATTCCTGGAACGCGAGATCACCGGCCCGCTCGGCCTCGACTGCCACGTCCGCGTCCCCGACAGCGCCATGCCGCGCATGGCCACCATGGTCGTCCCCGACGTCGAGACCATGCGGCTCGGCATGGAGGTCCCCGAACTCGCCGACTTCGCCGAAGCGCTCAACGACCCCGCCACCCTGTCCTACCGCGCCTTCTACGGCAGCGTCGCCATCGGCTGGGACAGCACCAACGATCCCCGTACGTACCAGGTGGAGAGCCCGTCGATGGACGGCGTCGCCTCCGCCCACTCCCTGGCCCGCTATTTCGCCGCCCTGAGCGGCGAGGTCGACGGCATCCGCCTGCTCGGGCCCGAACTCGTCGACCGGATCCGCACCCCGCAGGCCGAGGGGATCGACCGGACCCTGCGGGTGCACACCGCCTGGGGCATCGGCTTCGCCGTGCCCGGCGGCCCCTTCTGGCCCGCGCCCGGGCACCTCACCGGGCTGTTCGGCCAGGGCGGCGCCACCGGCTCGTTCGCCTTCGCCGACCCGGACCGCGGCCTCGCCTTCGGCTACGTCCCCAACCGCGGCTCCGAACTGCTGGAAGGCGGCGACTTCCGCGTCCGCTCCCTGGTCGAGGCACTGTACGCGGCCCTGGACGACATTCGATGACCGAGCCGGGCGGCCGGCCAGGACCCGACCGCCCGTGCTCTTGTCCTGAAAAGACCTACCGGAAGCCGGATCGCTCCCTCAGTGGGCCGCCTCGTACTGCTCCACGACAGTGGCGGCGATGCGGCCACGCTCGCTCACCGGCAGCCCCTGGGCCTTCGCCCACCGCCTGATCTCAGTGGACTTCTCGCGGGTGACGGCCCGCGAAGTGCCGGCGCCACCGCGTCGGCCGCGAACACCCCGCTCGGCGCGGACCGCGCGAGCCTTGGTGATAAAGGGAGCGAGAGCCTTCTCCAGCTTCTCCCGGTTAGAGCCCGACAGGTCGATCTCGTAGCTGGTGCCGTCGAGAGCGAACCTTGTGGTCCCCTCGGCGTCACTGCCGTCGATGTCATCGACAAAGGACTCAACAATGCGTTTCGCCATGATGCTGCTCCGATTACGTTATGGTTGCAGGTACTGTAGCCCCCTTCAGCAGATCACGCACCTCCTTGCGGCGCCGTGCTGACACAATCGAACTTCACGATCGCGTCTCGCACTACAACGCCTTTCGCTGTTGTGACGCGGTTTTCGCGCTTCTCGTGCCCGGCATTCATCGACGCCGCCCCGTCCCATGGCCGGGCGGGGAACATACCGGGACCCGACCTGCGCGAGGCTCGCCCAAAGACCTGCACGAGATCCCTTCTGCCCTTCTCACCAGTGATAAGCCATCAACAACCGGCGACATCCCCGGCATGGCAAGACCACGGCCGCCCTCCCGCCTCCTCTCGCGCGCAGCGCGCCCTCACGAGCGCGGGACGCCCTTGCCCCGGACCGCCCGCACCCGCGCCGATCCTGCGCCCCGGCTCCGCTGTCAGCAACCTAGTCGCAAGTGCGTCCGCCCCGCGGTCAATAGCTATGAATCCGCTATGTTGAAGTTCGATTCAAAGGTTTGCCGAGCCATATCAGGTATTGGCCAAGAACCGCAACTCGATCCTGACGCACCGCACTGACGTTTACCAGATACGCATCCGCCGGCTCAGCAGGATCCGCCCTTTACAAAGTAGATTTCCAACTGTTTCCGGCCACCGCGCCCCGCACGATCGCGGTTGACGGTTGACGGCACCGTGGCCGTTGCGCCGGAAGCGGCGGACCCGGCGCCCGGGAGGTCCGGCCGGCTCGGTACGCTCTTCCGTTCGAGCAGGCCTACTCTCGAAGTATGGGAGGGAGGCCATTATGGTTACCGAGATCATCCTGGGTTTCCTCGCGGCCATCGCCATATTGACCGGGTTCGGGGGCGTCAGGATCGTCAATCAGGTCGAGCGCGGCATCGTGTTCCGCTTCGGCCGGGCGCAGAAGGAGATCCGCAGGCCGGGAGTCGCCTTTCTCATCCCGGGAGTTGACCGGTTGAAGAAGGTGAACGTACAGATCGTCACGATGCCGGTGCCCACGCAGGAGGGCATCACCCGTGACAACGTGTCGGTCCAGGTCGACGCCGTCGCCTACTTCCGGGTGCAGGACCCGCTGCGGGCGGCCGTCGAGGTGCAGAACTACCTGTTCGCGGTGGAGCAGGTGGCGCAGACGTCGCTGCGCTCCATCATCGGCAAGAGCGAGCTGGACGATCTGCTCTCCAACCGCGAGGAGCTGAACAAGGGCCTCGCACTCATGATCGACAGCCCGGCGCTCGGCTGGGGCATCCACATCGACCGGGTGGAGATCAAGGACGTGCAGCTGCCCGAGTCCATGAAGCGCTCCGTGGCCCGCCAGGCCGAGGCCGAGCGGGAGCGCCGCGCCCGCGTGATCACCGCGGACGGGGAGTTCCAGGCCGCCCAGAAGCTCGCCGACGCCTCCGCGATCATGGCTCAGACGCCGAGCGCCCTGCAGCTGCGGCTCCTGCAGACGGTCGTCGAGGTGGCGGCCGAGAAGACGTCCACGCTGGTGATGCCGCTGCCGGTGGAGGTGCTGCGCTTCTTCGACCGGGGCGCGCAGGGCTCCCCGGCGCGGGAGGAGTCAGCGGGGCCGGTCGCGGCCGAGAAGAGCGCGCCGCCCGTCGCCGCCGTAGACCGCCGCCGTTAGAGCGCCACCCCGTCGCCGCCGTAGACCGCCACCGTCGGACCGCCACCCCGTCGCCGCCATTCAGCCGGTCCGCCCGAAGGGTGAGCCGAAGCCCGAAGGGTGAGCCGAAGCCCGAAGGGTGAGCCGAAGCAGGCGGCTCAGGCGGCTCGGACGGCGAGGCCCGGGTAGTCGAGGACGAGGCCGGACCCGTCGTAGACCAGGTGGCAGGCGACGTCGAAGACCGGCGCCGCGTAGTCGTAGCGCTGCCGCCCCTCCTCGTCGGCCAGCCGGGCATAGCGCTGCTCGAGCCGCTCGACGGCCAGGTCGGCGGCCCGGACGAAGGCCGCCGGAGCCGGTGAGGCGGCGCCCACGCCGAGGCGCATCCGGTGCACGGGGAACGCGTTGGTCAGGGCCGACGACTCGAGGTCGACGTCGAGGCAGCCGTCCAGCCAGGACGCCGGCGCGCCGTCCACCCGCCAGCGGCCCGCGCCGTCGGTCTCCAGGAGGATCTGGCGCCTGCCCCCGGCGGCCCGGCTCGCGAGCCGGGCCGAGCGGGTGGCCCAGCTCGCGTCGAGCTCGATGACATAGTCGACGACCCAGGTGCGGCCCTCCTCGACCGCGGTCGTGCACCCCTCGACGCGGTGCCCGTCCGGCAGCGGCCGGAAGTAGACCACCTCGAAGCCGGTGCGCGCGTCGAGGTGCCGCCAGGCCGCGGTGCCGGGCGGTGGCGCGAAGGTCGTCATGGCCGGATCATGTCATCGCCCACCGACAAAAAGCCGCGTCAGCCGGTGGACAGGCGGCGGAGGGTCTGCTCGGCCGCGCGGGTCATCTCGGCGGGCACGCCGAGGACGTCCAGGTAGGCGCCGGTGTCGCGCATCTCCATGGCCCGCCGTACGGCATGCGTACGGGTGCCCGTCAGGAACCGGTCGATGACGGCCTGGCCGTCACCCGCGAGCTGCTTGGCGATCTCGACCCTGATCCAGTCCTCGTCCCCGGCCGCCTGCCCCGCCGCGACGGCCTCGCAGACCACGGAGGCCAGCCCCTTCATGAACACGCTGCGCAGCAGCTTGCGGCCCATGGCCGCCCCGGGAGGCCCGTCGAGGACCTCCACGGAGACCTCGCGCGGACCGCCGAGCGGGCGGACGAGCCGGGCGATCGCGCCCGCCCCCGGCCCGCTGGCCAGCAGCGGGACCAGATGCCCGTGCAACGGCACCGGGCCCAGGATCGCCACGTCGGCGAAGTCGGCGCGCTCGCCGACCATCCGGCCGAGCCGCTCCATGACCTCCGGGGAGGCCGAGGTGAAGTCGGCGTAGCAGGCGCCCCGCGCCAGGTGGGGCAGGCACTGCTCGGCCACGGAGGGAGCCGCGGCGGCCCCCGTCAGGACGAGCACGTACGCGGCCTGTTCGACGGCCTCCCGCAGGGTCGCCGTCCTGGTGACGCCTTCGGGGGTGGGGGTGTCGCCGGGGTCGTACCCGAGCACTTCGTGCCCGGCGGCGGCGAGCGCGGCGGCATAGACGCCGCCCGCCTCGCCCAGTCCGATGACGGCGCAACGCATGATCAATCTCTTCAGTCCTCTTATATGTGAACCATGGCTAAAGGTCGCGCGCCCGGCCGAGCGCGGCGGCGGCGCGGCGCAGCTCGGGCACCCAGCCGAGCATCTCGCTCTCGGGGTGGCGCTCGGCGGGGCCGGAGATGCCCACGGACGCCATGGAGTGGCCGTCCGGGGCCGGCACGGGCGCGCTGATGCCCGAGCTCCCGAGCACGCGTTCGTTCATGGAGAAGTGGTAGCCGCGTTCCCTGATCTGCTCCAGCTCGGCCCGCAGGTCGGCCTCGCTGACCGGTTTGCCGCCCGCGGTGCCCAGGTCGCGGACCGCGGCCATCAGGGCGTCGAGCTCGTCGTCCGGCATGGCCGCCGCGAGCACCTTGCCCGCGCCCAGGTGCAGCGGCAGCCGGCGGCCGATGGGGAGCTGGTAGCGCAGCGGGTCGGCGCCGTCGACGCGGGCGATGACGATGCGCTCCAGGCCCGACCTGATGTGCAGCGTCGTGGTCAGGCCGGTGGTGGCGGCCAGCTCCTGGAGCACGGGGGTGGCCGCGCGGCTGAGGCCGTCGGTGACGAGGAAGCCGTGGGCGATGGCGAGGGCGGCCGGGCCGAGGTGGTAGGCCTGTTGCCCCGCGACCACGAACCCGCGCCGCTGCAGCACCCCGAGCAGGCGCAGCGTCGTGGCCGGGGACAGCCCGGCCCGCCGCGCGACCTCCGACAGCCGAAGCGGCTTGTCGCTGCGCTCCAGCACCTCGATCACGTCGAACGCGCGCTCGACCGAGCGCATGGACGGCTGCGGCTGTCCGGCGGTCATCGGCGGAACCCTTTCTCGCACGCGGATGAACCTGTCGTCACGCGGATTCAAGGATGGCAGCCCGTTTGCCCTCCTCGGTCACGAAGACGGCCTCGGCCGCCTGCGCGACCCGCTCGGCCTCGGCGAGCGGGACGACGACCACGCCGTCGGCGTCACCGAGGATCAGGTCGCCCGGCGCGACGGCGACGCCGCCGACCGCGACGGTGCGGCCGAGGTGGCCGGGCCCGTTCTTGTACGGCCCCGCGGGCGTCACCGCGCGGGCGAAGACGGGCATGCCCATCTCCCCGAGCCCGTCGGCGTCCCTGACGGCCCCGTCGATGACGAACCCGGCCACGCCCTTGTTCTTGGCGCGCTGCCCGATCAGCTCGCCGATCAGCGCCCGGGACTCGTCGCCGCCGCCGTTGACCACGATGACGTCGCCGGGTTCGACGACGTCGAGCGCCTGGTGGATGAGCGCGTTGTCACCCGATCGGGTCCAGATGGTGAAGGCGCGCCCGGCCACGCGGGCACCCGGCCAGATGGGGCGGATCCGGGAGTCGAGGACGCCGAGGCGGTCCATGGCGTCGCCGATGTTGGCGGTGGGCAGGGCGGCCAGCCGGGCCAGCGCGTCCTGGGAGGTCTCGCTCATTGAAGGCGCCTTTCAGCTCTTGGTGTTGCGGACGAGGGGGAGGGCCTGCTTGACCGTGGTCTCCTGGTCGGCCCAGTACGTGCTGTAGTCCTGGCCGGACTTGTACGCGGTGGCCAGGCCGAGGTCCTTCATCTTGGCGACGACCGCCGGGTCCTCGATCGCCTTCTTCAGGGCTCCTTCGAGCTTGACGCGGACCTCGTCCGGCAGCCCGGCGGGCGCCGAGTAGCCGCGGGCGGTCGCCCCCTCGACCTGGTAGCCCTGCTCGGCGAAGGTGGGCGCGTCCGGCAGGAACGGGCTCCGCTCGGCCGACATGACGCCGAGCACCTGGATCTTGCCCTGGGCGACGAGGTCCTTGACGTCGCTGACGTTGCCGACGTACGCCTCGACGTGCTTGCCGAGGAAGGCGGCGATCGCCGACGACGCACCCTCCGAGAAGTGCACGGGCGCGAACTCCGCCCCGGTCTTCTGCTGGATGTCGGCCAGGGCGAAGTGCTCGCCGGTCTGCACCCCGGTCGTGGTCGCGGTGACGCTCTTCGGCTTGGCCTTGACGGCCTCGATCAGGGCTTTCAGGTCCTTGTACGGGCTGCCGGGCGCGACCCCCACCAGCATCGGGTCGAGCACCTGCATGCCCAGCGGCAGGAAGCTCTGCCGGGTGTAGGTGGCGCCCCGGCTCGGGTCGAGGGGCGAGACGACGACGGACGGCGAGCCGGTGGCGCCGATGGTGTAGCCGTCGGGCTTGGCCTTGGTGAGCGCAGTGTAGCCGATCTGTCCCCCGGCGCCCGGCTTGTTGAGCACTTCGACGTTCGTACCCAGCTCCTTCTCCAGGACGGGTGCGACCACGCGGGCCGCCGCGTCGACGGCCGCCCCGGGCGCGAACGAGACGATCAGCGTGACCGGCTTCCCCTTGCGCGGCCAGGCGCCCGCGGCGCCGCCGGACTGCTGGGCGCCGCACGCGGCGAGCGCCGTCGCCACGGCCACGACTGTGACGGTGGCCCTGGCTGCGATCTTGACTTTCACGATGACTCCTTCTGGGGGGTGGTGGCCTCAGGCCTCGGGGTCCTCGGCCAGGACGGCGGGTTTGCGCAGCCCCAGCAGCCGGCTCAGCAGCGGGCTCACGGCGATGGCGAGCGCGATCACCAGCAGGACGACGCAGATCGGACGGGTCAGGAAGACGGTGAGGTCGCCTTGCGACAGCTCCAGCGACTCGCGCAGGGAACGCTCCATGAGGGGCCCGAGCACGAGGGTGAGCACCAGGGGCGCCAGGGGGATGTCCAGGCGGCGCAGCACGAGGCCGAGCAGCCCGAAGGCGACCATGACGAACACGTCGAAGACGGAGAAGTTGATCGTGTACGCGCCCACGACCATGAACGTGAGGATCAGCGCGGTCAGCACCGGGTACGGGATGCGCAGGATCGACGTCCACACCCGGACCAGCGGCACGTTGAGCACCAGCAGGATGACGTTGCCGACGAACAGGCTGGCGATGATCCCCCAGGCGACGTCGGCGTGCTCGGCGAACAGGGTCGGCCCCGGCGTCAGCCCCTGCTGCAGGAACGCGCCCATGAGCACGGCGATCGTCGGGGAGGCCGGGATGCCGAGGGTGAACAGGGGCACGAGCGCGCCGTTCGCGTGCGCGTTGTTGGCCGTCTCCGGCCCCGCGACGCCCTCCACCGCGCCCGACCCCAGCTCGGCGCGGTGCCTGCTGAACCTGCGCTCCGCGCCGTAGGCGAGCAGCGAGGAGACCGAGCCGGTCATCCCGGGGACGAGCCCGAGCGCGAACCCGATCCCGGTGCCCCTGGCGATCGCCGGAACGCTGCGCCGCAGGTCGGCACGGCCCGGCAGGAGCGCCCGCAGCCCTGGGGCCACCGCCTGGGCGGTGCCGCCCCTGGCCGCCACGAGGATCTCCGACAGGCCGAAGAGCCCGATGATGACGGCGACGAAGCTGATGCCGTCGAGCAGGCGTTCGCTGCCGAAGGTGAACCTCGGCGCCCCGGCCACCGGGTCGATGCCGACCATCGAGATCAGCAGGCCGAGCACGCCGGAGATGAGCGCCTTGGTCATCGAGCGGCCGGCGAGCGCGACGAGCAGGGAGATGCCGAGCACCATGAGCGCGAAGAACTCCGGCGGCCCGATCCGCAGGCCCAGGTCGCCGAGCGGCTTGGCGGCGACGACGAGCCCGACGGTGGCGACGGTGCCGCCGACGAACGACCCGACCGCCGCGATGGTGAGCGCCACCCCCGCGCGGCCCTGCTTGGTCATGGCGTAGCCGTCGATCGTGGTGATCGCGGAGGCGGCCTCGCCCGGGGTGTTGAGCAGGACGCTGGTGATGGTGCCGCCGTACTGGGTGCCGTAGAAGATGGCGGCCAGCATGATGATGGCGCTGGTCGGGTCCAGGTTGAGGGTGAGCGGGATGAGCAGCGCCACCCCGGCGACGGGCCCGATGCCCGGCAGCACCCCGATCAGGGTGCCGAGCAGGCAGCCGATGAACGCGTACAGGAGGTTCTGCGGCGACAGGGCCGTGGCGAGCCCGCCGAGCAGGTCGGCCAGGACGTCCATCACAGGCCCCAGCCGGCCAGGAGCGGGATCGCCGACGGCGGCAGCTGCACCATCAGGCCCTGGTCGAAGCCGTGGTAGATACCCACGCTGCCGGCGAGGGAGAGCACGAGCGACAGCGCCCAGCTCCGGCCCGCGCGCCACTTGAGGTGGAACATGAGGAACGCGAACACGCTGATCTGGTAGCCGGCCAGGTCCATGGCGGCCGCGAGCACCACCAGGCTGCCGAGCACGGCGGCGGCGTGGCCCACGTCGGTGCGCTCGGCCGGGCCGTCCTCGTCCGCACGGGCCCGCCTCGTCTGGGCGGCCCAGGCCAGCGCGAGCAGCCCGAGCGCGATGGCCAGCACGAACGGGAAGAACCCCGGCCCGGGACCGAACGAGGTCCACAGGCCGAGCCCCAGGGATTCGACGGCGATGTAAAACGCGAGCGCGACAAGAACCACTTGCGCGCCCGCTCTCAGCCTCGCGTCGGAAGCCTTCGCCGCCGCGGCCGCGGCCTGGTCGTCGGGGGCTGGGGCATGCTCGGCGAACGCCTGTTCATGGCTCATGGGGGTGTAGCCGCCTTCCAGTCTTTTCACACAGTGAAAAGTCTTTCCATTTCATGACAAGCGTGCTGGGAGGCGTGCGGACATGTCAAGGGTTACGCGGAGGTTTCCGGCGATGACCGGAAGGTGACGTAACGCCTCAGGCGGTGACACCCGCATCGACGGAGATGGCCGCGCCCGTGATGGCGCGGCCCCCGTCCCCCGCCAGGTGGGCGACGGTG
The DNA here is from genome assembly GCF_053603495.1 of Nonomuraea sp. NPDC004186. NCBI lineage: Bacteria > Bacillati > Actinomycetota > Actinomycetes > Streptosporangiales > Streptosporangiaceae > Nonomuraea > Nonomuraea sp. NPDC004186. The sequence continues at coordinate 79,504 of NZ_JBSGFQ010000058.1, forward strand.
GCAGCGATGTCGTCGGGCGAGCAGTAGCGGCCGAGCGCCGTGTGGCGCCGCTCCTCGTCCGCGTCCGGCCCGTCCGCCGGGTTCATCTCGGTGTCGGTGGATCCGGGGTGGACCACGTTCGCGGTGATGCCGCGCGGCCCGAGGTCCCTGGCCAGCCCCTTGGCGAGCCCGGTCAGCGCCGACTTGCTCATCGCGTACGCCGTCCAGCCGGGGTAGGGCACGCGTTCGGCCAGGCTGCTGCCGATGAGGACGATCCTGCCGCCGTCCCGCATGTGCCGCGCCGCCGCCTGCGCCAGCACGAACGAGGCCCTGGGGTGCACGGCCAGCAGCCGGTCGACCTCCTCCAGCGTCACCTCCTCCAGAGCCCCGTACGGCGCGATGCCCGCGTTGCTGACCAGGACGTCCAGCCGGCCCAGCTCGCGGACCGTCCGCTCCACGGCCGCGACCAGCGTCCCGGCGTCGGCGGCCTCCGCCCGCAGCCCGAGCGCCCGCGCGCCGGCCGCCTCGACCTCCTTGACGATCGCCGCCGCCCGGTCGCCCGCGCTCCGGTACGTGAGAGCCACGTCGAACCCGTCACCCGCCAGCCGCCGCGCGACGGCCGCGCCGATCCCCCTGCTGCCTCCGGTGACCAGGGCTGCCTTCCGTGCCATGCGTCCTCCATCCCATTGAAGCGGAATCAATTCCGTTTCAACGTAACCGGAATCAGTTCCGGTTGACAAGAGGTGCCAGGATGGGAGCCGTGACACGCGAGCGCACCGACGCGGCCCGCAATCGCGCGAAGATCCTCGCCGCCGCCGAGGGCATCGTGGCCACCCGCGGCGTGCAGGGCCTGCAGATGGCGGACGTGGCCGCGGCCGCCGGGGTCGGCGTCGGCACGCTCTACCGGCGCTTCGGCGACCGGTCCGGGCTGGCGTACGCGCTGATCGACCGGCGGGAGCGGGAGTTCCAGGCGGCGTTCATCGAGGGACCGCCGCCGCTCGGCCCCGGCGCGGAGCCGGCCGCGCGCGCCAAGGCGTTCCTGCGGGCGCTGGCGGACAGGACGGCCGAGCAGCTCGACCTGCTGCTCATGGCCGAGACGGCGGGCCCGCTGGCCCGCTTCGGCGGCGCGTACGACGCCTACCACGGTCACCTGTCGATGCTGATCGGCCAGTTCCGTCCCGGCGCGGACGCCCACTGCCTCGCCGACGCCCTCCTCGCGCCCCTCGCCGCCCCGCTGCTGGCCCACCGGCTCGGGGAGGCGGGCGTGGAGCGGGTGAAGTCCGCCTTGGACGACCTGCTCGACGGCCTCGCGGGCTGAGCCGTCCGCCTTCCTCGAAGTCCGCCGCGTGCCCGACTATTCATTGAATGTATAGTTGCGATCATGTCCACGGCTCATGTGATGCTCGGGCTGCTCGCAGAGCGCCCGAAACACGGCTACGAGCTCAAGAAGGAGCACGATCATCGCCTGGCCGGCGCCAGGCCGCTGGCCTACGGGCAGGTCTACGCCACCTTGCAGCGGCTGGAGCGCGACGGCTTCGCCGAGGTGGCGGAGACGCAGCAGGAGGGCGGCCCCGAGCGGACCATGTACGCGATCACCGGCAGCGGCCGGGAGGAGCTGGCCCGGTGGCTGAACACCGTGGAGCCGCCGGCGCCGTATGTCGCCAGCTCGCTGTTCGCCCGGGTCGCCGTCGCGGGACGAGACGCCGACGGCTATCTGCTGCGGCAGCGCGAGGCGCATCTGGCCCGCATGCGGGAGCTGACCGCCGAGAAGGCGGCCGGCCCGCCCGCCCAGGTGCTGGCGGCCGACTTCGCGCTCCAGCACCTCGACGCCGACCTGCGCTGGATCGAGACCGCACTGTCGCGGCTGAAGGGGGACAACGATGCTTGAGGCCAGAGGCCTGGTGAAGTCGTACGGCAGGACCAGGGCGCTGACAGGCGTCTCCCTCCGGCTCGCGGAGGGCGAGATCCTCGCGGTCACCGGGCCGAGCGGATCGGGCAAGTCGACCCTGCTGCACTGCCTGGCCGGGATCATCCGCCCGGAGTCCGGCGAGGTCGTCCTGGACGGCAGGCGGATCGACACGCTGGCCGAGGCGGCGCTGACCAAGCTGCGCCGCGAGAGCTTCGGCGTGGTCTTCCAGTTCGGGGAGCTGGTGCCCGAGCTCACGGCGGCGGAGAACGTCGCGTTACCGATGCTGTTCAACCGGCACGGCCGGCAGGAGTCGATGACCGCCGCGGCCGACATGCTGGCCCGGCTGGAGGTGTCCGGCTGCGCCGACCAGCGGCCCGGCGAGCTGTCCGGGGGCCAGCTGCAACGGGTGGCCGTCGCGCGGGCGCTGGTGACCGGCCCGCGCGTGGTCTTCGCCGACGAACCCACCGGAGCGCTGGACACCCTCGGCGGAGAGCAGGTGATGAGCGCGCTGCTGGGCGCGGCCCGCGCCGGCGGCACCGCCGTGGTCCTGGTCACCCACGACAACCGGGTGGCGGCCTACGCCGACCGCGAACTCGCCCTGCGCGACGGGGCCCTGCTGACGGGGATCAGCCAATGATCACCGTCCTGCGCATGCTGAACAGGGGACGGTCGCGAGCCGAGCGGGCCCGCGCCTGGCTGGTCGCCGCCGGCACGGGGCTGGCGACGTTCCTGGTCTGCACGGCCGTCAGCCTGGCCGATTTCCAGGACGACGGCGGCTCGCTGATCGGGCTGGCCCTGGCCCTGCTGGCCCTGCCGGTCGCCGGCCTGGTGCACCAGTCCAACCGGCTGGGCACGGCCACCAGGGAACGACGGCTGGCCGGCCTGCGGCTGGCCGGCGCCACGCCGGACGACGTGCGCCTGCTCGGCGCCCTGGAAGGCGGCGGGCAGGCGCTGACCGGCTCCCTGGCCGGAGCCGCGGTCTACGTGGTCACCCATCTCTCCGGGCCGCTGACCCAGGTGCCGGTGGTCGTGGCCGTGATGGCACTGGGCGGAGCCCTGTCAGGGGCGCGCGCCGGCCGGAACGTCATCGCCTCACCGCTGGGCCTGGTCCGCCGTTCACGCCTGCGGGGGCCGAGAGCGGCGGACCTGTACCGCTTCGTGGCCGGTTCCTGCCTCTTCTTTCTCGGATACGTGACGAAAGGGCGCTCCCTGCCCGGTGGGGTGTACGGGGCGACCGTGGCCATCACGGCCGGGATGGTGCTCATGCTGTTCGGGGTGACGCTGGCCACGACCTGGGTGATCAGGGTGTACGCGCGCCGCGCCGCCCGGCGGGCCGGCTCGCCCGAGATGCTGCTGGCCGCGCGGCTGGTCGAGGCGGACCCGAGGGCCCGGGCCAGAGCCCTGTCCGTGGTGGGCCTGACGGTGTTCTTCGGCGCGGCCGCCGGGGCCCAGCAGGCGGGCATCGGCTACCACCACGCCCATGCGCTCGTCGACGCCGCGCTCCTGGTGGCCCTGGTGACGTCGGCGGCCGCCCTCGTGGTGCACCAGGCCGAGGAGCTGCTCGATCATCGCCGCTCGTTCGCCGCGCTGGCCGCCTCCGGGGTGCCGGAGCGGGCGCTGGGCGGGGTCCTCGTACGGCAGGCGGTCATCGCCGCGCTGCCGATCTGCGTCGTGGCGGCGGTCGGGGGAACCGTGGTGGTGATCCTGCCCCTCGCCGACTACTACCAGGTGGGGTGGCTCGGCTGGGCGGTCGGCAGGGCCGTGGCCATGGCGGGCATCGGGGTTCTCACCGCGGTGCTCGTGGCCCTGGCGGCACGCCCGCTGCTGCGCGACACGCTCCGCCTGGAGAGGCTGCGCGCCTGAGAGAGGCGCCGGCCGTGGAACCGCCGGATCCCCGTCCTGGTGCAGTTCCTGCAGTCGCTGCCGAACGAGCTGATCCAGGCGGCCAGGGTGGACGGC